>JADYZQ010000161.1 GCA_020853015.1 Deltaproteobacteria bacterium | reverse complement strand
GGTATTCGTCGGTGGGCGTGCGCTTGCCCAGCCCGTTGGCCGAGACGGTGAGGATGGCGGCGCCGTCGTTGACGACCTCCATGCCGACGACGAAGTCGCCGTCCTCGAGCTTGATGCCGCGGACGCCATAGGCGGTGCGTCCCATCTCGCGGACCTCCTGGTCCTCGAAGCGGATGGTCATGCCCTCGGCGGTGCCGATCAGGACGTCCTTGTTGCCCTCGCTGAGCGTGGCGGCGATCAGCTCGTCGCCCTCCTCGATGCCCAGCGCGATGATGCCGCCGGCGCGGGGATGGCTGAAGGCCATCAGGTCGGTCTTCTTGATCGTGCCGTTACGGGTGCACATCACGACCGAGAGGCCTTCCTTGAATTCGCGCACGGGCAGGATGGCGGCAAGGTTTTCGCCCTGGGCGAAGTTGAGCAGGTTGACGATGGCCTTGCCCTTGGTGGCGCGGCCGGCCTGCGGAATCTCGTGGACCTTCAGCCAATAAACCTTGCCCTTGGTGCTGAAGACCAGGACGTAGCTGTGCGTCGAGGCGACGAAGAGATCCTCGACAAAGTCCTCGTCGCGCGTCGTCATGCCGGTCTTGCCCCGGCCGCCGCGGCGTTGCGCGCGGTACAGGCTGATCGGGTTGCGCTTGATGTAGCCGTTGTGGCTGACCGTGACGACCATGTCCTCTTCCTGGATCAGGTCCTCGACGCTGATCTCCTGCTGGGTCGCCATGATCTCGGTGCGGCGGGCGTCGCCGTACCTGTCGCGGATCTCCTTCAACTCGTCGGAGACGATCTTGAAGACGAGCTTCTCGCTGGCCAGGATCTCCTTGAGACGCTTGATCAGGTCCTGGATCTCGTTGAACTCTTGAATGATCTTGTCGCGCTCCAGGCCGGTCAGGCGCTGCAGGCGCAGGTCGAGGATGGCCTGGGCCTGGACCTCGCTTAATTTGAAGCGCGTCATCAGGCCGTCCTTGGCCTCGGCCGGGGTCTTCGACTTCTTGATGATGGCCACGACCTCGTCGATGTTCTCGACGGCGATCTTGAGGCCTTCCAAGATGTGCGCCCGCTCCTCCGCCTTGCGCAGCTCGAAGACCGTGCGCCGCGTCACCACTTCCTTGCGGTGGTCGAGAAAGAGCTGCAACATGTCGCGCAGGCCCAGCACCCGTGGCTGGCCCTGAACGATGGAGAGCAGGATCACGCCGAAAGAACTCTGCATCGGCGTGTGCTTGTAGAGCTGGTTGAGGATGACTCCCGCCACGGTGCCGCGCTTGAGCTCGATCACGATGCGCATGCCTTCGCGGTCGGACTCGTCGCGCAGGTCGCCGATGCCCTCGATCTTGCCGTCGCGGACCAGGTGGGCGATCTGCTCGATCAGCTTGGCCTTGTTGACCTGGAAGGGCAGCTCGGAGACGATGATGGCCTCTTTGTCGCCCTTGGCGATGGGCTCGATGTTGGCACGGGCCCGCATCTGGATCAATCCGCGGCCGGTCTCGTAGGCCTGCTTGATGCCGTCGCGTCCGTAAATGAAGGCGCCGGTCGGGAAATCGGGGCCCGGTACGAGCTGGTATAAAGTTTCGCTCTTGACCTCGGGGTCCTCGATCAAGGCAAGCAAGGCCTCGATGATCTCTTTCAAATTATGCGGCGGGATCTTGGTCGCCATGCCGACCGCGATGCCGTCGGAGCCGTTGATCAATAAATTCGGGATGCGGGTCGGCAGCACCGTCGGCTCTTCGGTGGAGTTGTCGAAGTTGGGAATGAAGTCGACCGTCTCCTTGTCGATGTCGGCCAGCATCTCCTCGGCGATGGCCATCAGGCGCGCCTCGGTGTAGCGGTAGGCCGCGGCGGGATCGCCGTCGATGGAACCGAAGTTTCCCTGCCCGTCGATCAAGGGATAGCGCAGGTTCCAGGGCTGGGCCATGCGGACCAGCGAGTCGTAGACCGCGGAATCGCCGTGCGGATGGTATTTTTTCAAGACCTCGCCCACGACGCCGGCGCACTTGCTGAAACGCTTGTTGCTGAGCAGGCCCTCGCGGAACATCGCGTAGAGGATGCGGCGGTGCACCGGCTTGAGCCCGTCGCGCACGTCGGGCAACGCCCGCCCGATGATGACGGACATCGAGTAGTCGAGATAGGCGTCGCGCATCTCGTCTTCGATATTGATGGGGACGATTTCGGCCGAACGCACCATGGCAGGCTCCTGCAGGCGATGAAAGGCGGCGCTTCCGCGTGGGGCGCCGCGCGCGCGCCGAATGACGCGCCTAAAGCTTCTAACGGCTCGACCGGCCGATGTCAATGACGCGCCGAGGTCCGAAATTCGGGCCAAAACCCACGAAAAAAAACAAGGTTGGCGCTATTTGCCGTTGACATCGAAACCGGGAGGCCTAAGATAGAATCCGTCGCTAAGCCGCAGTGAGCCTGGCTTAGCGGCCGGTAGGAGCGAAAAATAAGTACAGAACCCGCTCCCCCGTCGGTCATAAAATCAGCTCCCGATTTAACAACGAACAGACCCCATGTCTGCAGTGGTTCGGGGCCCAACGCGGTCCCAGGTTGTTTCAGAAGAGATGACGCCTGCTGGTTGTTAAATAAAAACCCAAATGGGAGGTTCTATGACCAAAGCCGAACTCATCAACCTGGTGGCCAAAGAGGCCCGCATCTCCAAAGCCAGCGCCGAGAAGGCGATCAATTCGCTGACCAGCAACGTCGCGAAGTGCCTGAAGCGCAAAGATAAGATCACGCTCACTGGTTTCGGCACCTTCATGGTGTCCAAGCGCCGCGCCCGCACCGGCCGCAATCCCCAGACCGGCGCCCCCATCAACATCAAGGCCTCCAGCGTCCCGAAGTTCAAGGCCGGCAAGCAATTGAAGAACATGGTGCGCTAGCGCCGAGGAAGGCCTCCGCGTCAACGATCATTCCACGCCCGCCCCGGACATCCGCGGCGGGTTTTTTATTAAATTTGCGGACTTAGGGGCCGACCGAATGGAGGTGGCGGACGTCCCGGCCCTGCACCATGAAGATGACCATCTCGGCGACGTTGGTCGCGTGGTCGGCGATGCGCTCGAGGTAGCGG
>JADYZQ010000160.1 GCA_020853015.1 Deltaproteobacteria bacterium | reverse complement strand
TTGATGAAGGGTGCTCGCGACACCGCGACTAGGGTCGCATCGCGCGCGCGCAGGTGGGGCAGGGTGCCGTCCATGTGGTCGCCGATGAAGGAGCAGCTGGGACAGCCCGCCTCCCATTTGGGGCCGAACATGAAGTGGTACACGATCAACTGGCTGCGGCCGGCGAAGAGTTCGGAGAGGGTTCGCCTGCCGCCGGGGCCCTCGAAGGTATAATCCTTTTCGACCCTGACCCAGGGCAGCCTGCGGCGCTCGGCGCTGAGCGTCTCGCGTTGGCGGGTGAGACGCTTTTCCTTCGCCAGCAACGCCTTGCGCGCCTGCAGCCAGGCGGCGCGGGAAACGACCTTGCGCTTAGGCTCTCTTTTTGCCGCGTTCTTTTTCATCGTCATTTCTCCTTCTTTTTGCCGCGAATTTTTTTGACCGCGAGGGCGGCGACGCCGCCCGCGGAGGCCGTTCCGGCCGCGATCCAAGCCAAGGTGGCGATACAGGCGGGGCACATGGCGGGACTCCTTTCGCGGTTTCGGCTGCCGTTAGCGTTCCATGACCGGACGGATCTCGACGGTGCCGAGCTGTCCGGAGGGGAGGTGCGAAGCGATCTCGATGGCCTCGTCCAGGTCCTTGGCGTCGATCATGCAATAGCCGCCCAACTGCTCGCGCGTCTCGGCGAAGGGGCCGTCGGTGACGAGCCGTTTGCCGTCCTTGGCGCGGACGCAGGTGGCGGTCGCGGTGGGGTAGAGGCGGTTGCCGCCGAGGAATTTCCCCTGTGCCTCGAGCCGTTCGGTGTGTTGCAGGCACTCCCGTTCCACCTTGGAATCGTATTCCTTGCCGGCTCGCTCGAGGGCTTTTTCGTCGTAATAGATGAGAAGCAGGTATTTCATTTCGGACTCCTTTGGCTTGGCTTCAACCCGTCGACGGTCGAACCGCGGTGGATCGACATTTTCCTTCGGAAAAATTTCCCCGAGAACGGGATTTTTGGGGCTCTCGCCCGGCGGGGACTTAAGTCATTAAAACTGTTTAATATTTTATGAGGCCCCTCCGCGGATGCCGAAAAAAAACCCGGCCGCGGGGGCCGGGCTTTTGGGTCGAAAATCGCCAGGGTTTACTCTCCGGACTTTCTCCGGCGGAAACCGCAGATCCCCGCGATCGTTCCGAGGGCCAGCCACAGGCCGGCGCCGGAAGAGGCCGCCGAGAAGGGGTTCAGCGAGCAGCCGCTTCCCTCCAGCAGTTGCGCGCCGGGAGGAGGCAGAGGGGTTGCCGTCGGAGTGGGCGTGGGCTCGGCGATTTGGAACTCGTAGGCGCCGATGTCGCAGACCGCCACCGCGGGATCGAGAACGGCGACGGGGCGGGTGAGTCCGCGCTGGTCCTCGGTCAAGACCTCGAGGAAGATCGTGCCGCCGCTGTTGATGAAGTCTTGGACGTTGGGGGCTTCGCAGCCGCCGTCGCCGGGGGGCGTGGCCCGGTCGATGGCCAAGGAGCCCTCGAGCAGGGCATGGGTCTCGGTGGGGCCGCCGTTGTTTTGCAGGGGGCCGATGCCGGCGGCGACGTTGGTCTGGTCACCGGTGGCGGTGAGGCCATTGCAGCCGCTGTCGTCGGTTGCCAGATTGTAGCCGCTGGAAGCGAAATCTCCGGCGCAATCGGGAAAATTGGCAGCCTGGTTCTCGGCGATCAGCGAGTTGGCGAGCTGCACCTCGCTGGTCAGGCCCTGAGGTTGGATCTCGCAGTTGTGGCAGATGCCGCCGCCGAAGCCTCCCGTGGAGAGTACGCTGTTTTGGGCCACCGTGGTGTTGAACAAGGCGACGGAGGCAGGGGGGCCGTCGCCGTTAGTCGAGGGGCCGATGACGTCGATGCCGCCGCCCCTGTTTCCGGCCTCATTGTTGCTGACCGTCGAGTTGATCATCAGGAAGATTCCGCCGCCGACGCTGATGCCGCCGCCGTCGCCCTGCAAGAAGACAGGCCCGGCGATGATGGCCTCGGATTCCTCTTCCACACAGGTGTTGTTGTTGATCGTGGAATTGACGACCATCATGGTCCCGAAGTTTTGGATGGCGCCGCCGTCGTCGGGCGAGAAGTTTTCTTCCATCGTGGTGTTAAGCACGACGGTTGTGCCCGAGGTGTTGTTGTTGAGGGCGCCGGCGTCCGAGGTGGCCGAATTGCCGGTGAAGAAGGAGTTGTCGACGACGAGCACGGCGTTGGAGTTGGCCACGCCGCCGCCGTCGCCGCTGCAGCGGTTGTTGTCGAAGGTCACGTCGTCCAGGTTGACCGAGGCTTGGGAGAAATTGATGGCCAGACCGCCTCCGCCTCCGCTGGAGTTGGTCTCGGTGTCGCCGTCTCGGATCGTCAGGCCGGAGATGTTGACCGTGATCGACGGAGTGAAGCCGCCCGTGCCGTTGACGAGTTCGACGATGTGCATGACGCGGTCGAGGTCGGCTTGGGCGAAGCCGGAAGCGCTGATCGCGGTTTGGGTCGAGCCCGCGCCGGTGATGTTGAGCGAAACGTGGACGTCGAGGTCGCCGAAGGCGTTGTCGTCTTCGCCGACTCCGCCGGAGACCGAGAGCACGTAGGTTTGAGCCGTGAGGACGATAGTGTCGTCGCTTCCGAAGGGACCGGTTTCGGTGCAGCCGGAGCTGTAACCGCCGTTGGTGTTCATCTCTTGAATGGCTTCGCGCAGGGAACAGCCGGTGTTGTCGAAAGAATCGGCGGTTTCGGTGACGGTAATGGTCGCCGCTCGCAGGTCCGGCGCGGCCAGCCCCGAGATCAGCAGGATCGAGAGCGATCCTAGAAATATGGAAAAGGATTTCATCGCATTCTCCCTATAAAATGAAGGATTTTTTTGAGAATCGGTAGCCCGTTTGGCGGTAAATTTAATCCTGGCGGCAGCGACTGTCAAAGAAATATCTCTGGCAAAACCGGAGGAGGAGGGCGATAAATGAGTTCGGTTCCGAACACGAACGTTTCTTTGATGGAGGCCCCATGACTCGAGGCGAACAATGCAAGGCGAATGGGTTTAGGTGCTGCGCCCTGTCTTTGGTGCGCGTGGCCTTGGGTTTTATTTTCTTCATGCATGGGGCGCACAAAGCCTTGGGCTGGTTCGGCGGGCCGGGGCTCGAGGCGACCTTGGGCATGATGGCCAAGAACGGCATGCCGATGGCGCTGGCCTACATGGTGGTCTTCGGCGAGTTGTTGGGCGGCATCGCCTTGATGGCGGGTTTCTTAAGCAGGCTCGCGGCGTTGGGCATCGCGATCATCATGGCGGGCGCGATCGTCACCGTGCACGGGAAGAACGGTTTTTTCCTCCAGAGCCAGGGCTTCGAATACAACCTCGCCTTGATTTCGATGGCGTTGGCCGTGATGGTGGGCGGGGGAGGCTGCCTCGCGCTGGACAGCTTTTTTTGCCGGAAGAAAGAAGCGGCCTAACGATTGGCGTTGACGTCTAGGATCAACGAATCCACCGCTCCGTTGTAGCTGCTGGCGGGATTTTTCACGCAGTAGGCGTCGATCCAGGCCAGCACCGCCGCGGGGTCCTTGCCGCGGGTCATGTCGAAGTTCTTCATCGCGTTGATGCCGGAGATGTAGCCCTGCCCCCAATACTTGAAGGCGTCTTTGTCGGCCCCGGTGGATTGGTTGTACTTGGCGCAGCTCATTCCGCCCGGGCCGTAAATGTTGACGGCGGCGTGGGCGAGCGACAAGGCGATCATCATGGCGAGCATGGCGTGTTTCATGAGATTCCCTTTTTACGCGACATAGTAGGGTGGGCGCCGAGCGGCGTCAAATGCAATGTGGCGCCAGAAAACGACGGAGGATGCCTGAACCCATGAAATCCAAAGATCCAAAATCGAATGCCGCGCCCTTTCCCTTGTTTCAAGCCCATCCTTGGCACGGCGTGCCGCCAAGTGCCGGAGACGGCGTCTACAACGCCTTCATCGAAATCGTCCCCACCGACGTCGTGAAGTACGAGATCGACAAGCCTTCCGGGCAGCTGCGTTTGGATCGCCCGCAAAGGTTTTCCAGTCTTTGTCCGACGCTTTACGGGTTCATTCCCCAAACGTATTGCGGGGACCAAGTGGCGGCCCGTTGCGTCGCCCGGATCGGCGGCGCATCCATCGAGGGAGACGGAGATCCCTTGGACGTCTGCGTCCTGACCGAAAAGACGATCGTGCACGGCGGTTTCCTGGCAAGGATGAGGCCCATCGGCGGCCTGCGGATGATCGACGGAAATCAAGCGGACGACAAGATCGTGGCCGTGCTGGATTCCGATTTGTCCTACGGGCATTGGGAGGATATTGCCGCGTGTCCGCCGGGGCTTATGGACCGATTGAAGCATTACTTCTTGAGTTACAAGCGGAGCCCCGAGGTCTCCGACCATTCCGTGAGGATCGCCGAGGTCTACGACAGGGCGGAGGCGCTCAAGGTCATTGAGCTGAGCCTGGCGGACTACCGCGCGGAATTCGGAGTAAGAAAGTAAGAAGAAAGTAATAAAAGAAAGTAAGACGGAGCAAATTACAACTATTTGATAATATTAGATTTATTCTCTACCCTCCGGCCGAGCCGGAAAAAAATACGGGTCCTGTCGAGGATCCGATGCTCATCCGTCGTCAGGTTAGAATGAATAACCGCCCATAAGGAGACAGCTATGAAATTCATCTGCCTCGGATACATCGAAGAGGGCAAATTTGAGTCGTTGCCCGAAGACCAGCGCAACGCCATGATCGACGAGTGCTTCACTTACGACGATTTCCTGAGAAAGAACGGCCATTTCGTCGGCGGCGACGCCCTGCAGGGGCCGCGCAGCGGCGTCACCCTGCGCTGGCAGGACGGGAAGGCGACGGTCACCGACGGTCCCTACGCCGAGAC
>JADYZQ010000159.1 GCA_020853015.1 Deltaproteobacteria bacterium | reverse complement strand
GTTCGCAGCAAGCGGCCGCGCATGGGTCGCAACCCCCAAACCGGACAAGAGATCGAGATCTCGGCGCGCCGGGTCTTGACCTTCCGGCCCTCTCAAGTCCTCAAACAAGCACTTAATAAAGAATAGCCTAAGTCCAGGAATTATCGCAATTCCTTGACAGCGAGGGATGCCTTCGGGGTATGAAGGCCGCGGGTATCTTTTTATGAAGAAGGAATCCTCCCCACAGCGCGACCCCTACGCCTCGGCCATCCCCGACAAGGTGTATTTTAAGATCGGCGAGGTCGCCGACATTGTGGGGGTCAAGCCCTACGTGCTGCGCTACTGGGAGACCGAGTTTCCCGACATCGCGCCGGGCAAGAGCAAGAGCAAGCAGCGCCTTTACAAGCGCAAGGAGGTCGAGCTGATCCTGCGGATCCGCGATCTGCTCTATAAAGAAAAATTCACGATCGAGGGCGCGCGCAAGCGGCTCAAAGAGCTGGCGCGTAAGCCGCGCGGCAAAGAGTCGGGGGCGCCGCAGCTGGCCTTGGCCTTGCCCGTCGGCGAGACGAACGACGAGGGGCTGCGCGAGATCAAAAGCAAGCTGCAGGAGCTTGCGAAGATCTTAGAAAGCATGTAGGGGCGAACCTTGTGTTCGCCCTAAGGCGGCGATTGTTAAGTTTTGTTTTCGCCGCGTCCGTAGGGGCCGTTCGCGAACGGCCCCTACAGTGGTCGCAAAGACATCGAGTTTGCGAGTTAAAAGACGCGGAGGCGAAACGCGTTTTGGTAGTAAAATTTTCCGTTGAATAATCCCCAGACGGAACATCGGGGCGTAGCGCAGCCTGGTAGCGGGCTTATAAGGGGAAAAGGGATTTCCCCCTCTGGTTCGGCAAAGCCGAACCATTCACCCCCAATCTGGCTTGGGGCGGGCCCCAAGGGAGTGAAAGGTTTTTAAATATTTCCGTCGAATAATCCCCAGACGGAACATCGGGGCGTAGCGCAGCCTGGTAGCGCACTCCCTTGGGGTGGGAGTGGTCGCTGGTTCAAATCCAGTCGCCCCGACCAAAATCCCCCGGTTGAGAGATCAGCCGGGGGATTTTTTTTTGTGAGGGATCTATATAAAAACATAATAAATTCAAATGATTAAATATATTGAATAGACATATAGCAAATTTACGGTAAAAATGCCGACTATGTTTGCAAGAAAATTGCCGCGACCGGAGACCTCCATTTTTCTCCTGGGCCCTCGCGGTACGGGAAAATCGACCTGGATCCATCAAGCCTTTCCCGACGCGATCCGCTACGACCTCTTGGATTCCGGCGAGGCCCTGCGCTTGAGCAAGGAGCCGCAACGCCTCTATCAAGAACTCGAGTCCCGACCGGCCGGCACTTGGGTAGTGCTGGATGAAGTTCAAAAAGTTCCCGCCTTGTTGGACGAAGTACACCGTCTGATCGAGAAGCGGCGCCTGCGTTTCGTGTTGTGCGGTTCCAGCGCCCGAAAGTTGCGACGCGGGGGCGTCAATTTGCTGGCGGGCAGGGCGATCAGTGCCGAGATGCATCCTTTCGTCTCGGCGGAAGTGAACTACCGTATCGATTTCGAGCGCGCCTGCCGCTTCGGCATGCTGCCGATCGCCTACGAGGCTCCGGATCCTCAATCCTATTTGAGGAGCTACGTGCAGACCTACCTGCAGGAAGAGGTTCGGGCCGAGGCCTTGACGAGGGATATCGGAGGTTTCGGGCGATTTTTAGAAGTGGCCGCGCGGCAAAACGCTTGCGTGACCAACGTCTCGGCCATCGCGCGCGACGCGATGGTGGCGCGTCAGACGGTTCAGGGTTACTTCGAGATCCTCGAGGATACCTTGATCGGCTATTGGTTAAATCCCTGGAAACTCAAACGCTCGACCAAGCAAATCGCCAGTCCCAAGTTTTATTTTTTCGATGCCGGCGTGCAGCGGACGTTGTCCGAGCGCCTTCCCTATCCGCCTTCGCCGGAGGAGCTGGGGCCTTTGTTCGAGACTTTTTTGATGAACGAAGTCCGCGCTTACCTTTCCTACAGCGGCAAGCGATACCCGCTCTATTTTTGGAGCAGCCCGGAGAAGGTCGAGGTCGACCTGCTTTGCGAGACCCAAGGCGGCTTTTTAGCGGTGGAATTCAAGGCCGCGGCGCGTTGGGATAAAAAATTCAATAAGGGCTTGCACCGGATTCGGCAAGAGCTGCGCAAGAAGGGGGTGAGGACCCTGGGGGTTCACCCTGGAGAAAGAGCCGCCGTCATCGACGAGGTGGAGGTGCTGCCTTGGCTCGAGTTTTTGCGCAAGCTCTGGGCGGGCGACCTTTTGGACTAGAACGGGCCCAATTCCTCCTGGCGGGTTTAGAAAAAATCCTGTAATAACAAATCAATGCTCATCCTGGTCTCGAACGACGACGGCATCTACGCCGAAGGCATCCAAGTCCTCGCTGAAACCTTAAAGAAGATCGCGCGCGTCATCGTGGTCGCCCCCGACCGCGAAAAATCCGCCGCCAGCCATTCGCTGACCCTGCATCGGCCCCTGCGCATCCTCGAAACCAAGAAGAATTTCTACGCCGTCACCGGCACGCCCGCCGACTGCGTCAACCTGGGCGTCAATGAGGTCCTCGACCGCAAGAAGCCCGACCTGATCGTCTCGGGCGTCAACCACGGCGGCAATCTGGGCGACGACGTCCATTATTCGGGAACCGTCTCGGCTGCCCTCGAGGGGGCGATGATGGGGATCCCGTCCATCGCGGTCTCGCTGGTCCTGCGCGACGGACGGCCCTATTTCAAGCCCGCGGCCAATTTCGCCGCCAAGTTGGCGAGGCGGGTGCTTAAGGAAGGGCTGCCCAAGGGAATCGTGCTCAACGTCAACGTGCCCAACCTTCCGCAGCACAGCCTGAAGGGATACGCCTACTGCAAGCTGGGCAAGCGCAACTACAGCGACATCATCGTCGAGAAGCTCGATCCCCGCAGAAAGAAATACTATTGGATCGGCGGCGACGAGATCGGCTACGAGAACATCCCGGGCAGCGACTGCAACGCCATTCTCGAGCGCAAGATCTCGATCACGCCGATCAAGGTCGACATGACGGATTATCCCTTTTTGGAAAAGATCCGCAGCTGGAAGGTGTAAAATGTCCGGCGCCCTCTCTTGGAAAAAACCGCGAATCGAAGCCGCGCCGCAAGGCGGGCCCGCCGTCGACGGCGACTATGCCATCTCCCGCAAGCGCATGGTGCGCGAGCAGTTGATCGCCCGCGGCATCCGCGACGAACGCGTCTTGGCCGCCTTTCTCAAGGTGCCGCGCCACCGCTTCGTCGAGGAGGGACTGCGCCCCATGGCCTACAACGACCATCCGCTGGCCATCGGGGAGGGGCAGACGATCTCCCAGCCCTACATCGTCGCCTACATGCTGGAAGCCCTGCGCCTGCAGCCGGGCGACCGGGTGCTGGAAGTGGGCACCGGTTGCGGCTACCAGACGGCGATCTTGGCCGAGCTGGTCGCCCAGGTCTATTCGATCGAGCGTCTGTCCGGGCTTTTGTTGAAGGCCCGGAAGGCCCTCAAAGAGTTGCGCTACCGCAATATCCACCTCAAGCTCGGCGACGGCACCCTGGGCTGGCCCGAACAGGCCCCCTTCGACGCGATCGTCGTCGCCGCCGGCTCGCCGCAAGTACCGCGCCCCTATTTAGACCAGAGCTCGGAATGCGGCCGTTTTATCCTGCCGATCGGGGGCGAGTTTGCCCAAGAGTTGGTTCTGTACCGAAAAGAAGCGGGAGAGTGGCGCAGCCAGGCCCTCTCCGGATGCCGCTTCGTCAAATTGAAGGGAAAGCATGGCTTCGAGCCCTCGTAAGTTCCTCGCGATCCTCCTGCTCTGCCTGGTGGCGCTCCCCCAGTGCAGCGACTTTCGCGCGGTCTTCAACGGGAAGCCCGGGAAGCAAGCCGACAAACCCAAAAAACGCAAGAAGCATCCCAGTGGCTACGCGCGCGGCAAGGCTGCCGGGCAGTTCATCTGGCCCTTCGAGGGCCCGGTCAATTCGCCCTACGGCCAGCGCAACGGCCGCCCCCACGACGGGATCGACATCGGCGGCGACGAGGGCGACCCCGTCGTCGCGGCCGCCGCCGGCGAGGTGGTCTACGAAGGCAAACTGGGCGGCTACGGCAACCTGATCGTGATCAAGCACGACAACGGCTATTTCACCGCCTACGCGCACAACGACAAAAACCTCGTTGACAAGGGAGATCGCGTCAAGCAAGGACAGCGCATCGCCAAGATGGGCAGCACCGGCAACGCCAGCGGAGATCACCTGCACTTCGAGATCCGCGACGAGAACGGGACCTACGATCCGGAGGATTTTCTGCCGGAGCAGCGGTATACCTCGAAATAACTCTCGCACCGTCCAAAGAAGGAAAGCCATGGACCTGAAGAAAATCGTCCGCGACATCCCCGACTTCCCCAAGCCCGGGATTATTTTTAAAGACATCACGCCGCTTTTGCAGAACCCCGAGGCCTATAAGCACATCGTCGACCGCTTCGTGGCCCGCTATCGCGAAAAGCCCGTCGACGTCATCGTCGGCATCGAGTCGCGCGGCTTCCTCTTCGGGTCCGTCCTGGCTTATGTCTTGGGCAAGAGCTTCGCGATCATGCGCAAGAAGGGCAAGCTGCCATACACGACCGTCTCCTATACCTATAAATTGGAATACGGCGAGGACACCATCGAGCTCCACGAAGACGCCATCCCCAAGGGATCGCGGGTCCTGATCGTCGACGACTTGCTGGCCACCGGCGGCACCGCCGCGGCCGCCGCGCACTTGGTCGAGAAGATGGGGGGGAAGGTCGCCGAGCTGGCCTTTGTGATCGAGCTGGCCTTTTTGAACGGGCGCAAGGCGCTGGGGGATTATCCGGTTTTTAGCTTGATCGAGTATTGATTCAAGTGTCGAAGCGCCGAAGTGCCGATGTGTCTGATTCTTTCGGGGAAAATTTCGGCGAAATTTTCAACGCCGGCACATCGACACCTGTCCCGAAGCTTGATTCGAAGCTTATTTCGATTCTTTCTTATCCCCGGTCTCTCCGGTGAAGAAATTCTTGATGGCCCCGCCGGCCTTTTTGAAGCCGCGCCCCGTGGCCTTGCCGCCCTTGACGATGCCGCGCCCGGCGGCCTTAAAGCCCTTTTCCATCTCGCTGCCGGCCGTTTTGAAGCCGCGCCCCACCACGTAGATGCCGCCCTTCTGGCCGCTTTCGCCGCCGACCGGCTTCTCTTCCTGGGCGTCCTGCGCGACGGCCTTACCGTCGCCGCTCTCCGCCGCCGCGAGGGGAGGGGAGAATTGGGTCGTTCCGAAAATCACCAACAATATCAGGCATAGGCGTTTCATGGCGCTCCTCCGGTCCAATTTTAAGACTGCGCGGAAGGACAAAGGTCACAAGCTTTTTTCCATCGCCTTTCGGACCTTCTCCAGGGCCTTTGAATCATGAATCGGGACCAATGTCACCTCATTGCTGTGGGCGATCAGCTCGGCGAGCCTTTGGCGCACGAGGCGGGCCCGGGCCTTGTCCAGGTCGCTGGTCCATTCGGCTACCCGGGAGCGTGCCTCGGGCCGGCCCTCGACGTCCACGAACCACAGCGCGTCGCCGACGAAGAGGAAGCGGTCGCCCCCTGGCAAATTGACGAAGACCCCTAGCGAGCCCGGGGTGTGGCCGTCCAAGGAAACCAAGACGATGCTTCGGTCCCCGAAGAGATCCAGGCTTTGCGGAAAATTCTCATAGGGCTTGTCCAGCAAGCTCAGGCCCCGGAGGCGCTCGCCCAAGGCCGAAATATGGTGCGGGTAGACGCCGTGGGCCTCGGAGCGGGCGGTGTCGAGGGCGAAGGCCCGCTCGGCCTCGAGCACCTTGACCGGAATTGTTGGAAAATCCAGAGTGCCGCCCACATGGTCCCAGTGCAGGTGGCTCAGCAGGAAGAAGTCCTGCTTGGGATCCAGCGGAGGAAATTCGGGGTTTTTCGCCAGGGGAAGGGTCGGCGTGAAGAACCACTGCGCGAAGCGCCCTTGGATCCAAGGGGCCTTGGCATTCTCGGCGGCGAAGCCCGTTCCCAATCCCGAATCCAGGACCACGCGGCCCCGCGGGTGTTCGATCAGGACGGAGCCGTGGGTCATGCGCCGCGCGGCGAAAAAAGACCCGCCGCGGATCGCATAGGCCTCGGGCGCCTCCGAAAAGCCCGTCTCGAAGACCTTGAGGCGCAGCTTCGGCAGCTTGTCCATGGCCGGCCGCGGCGCGAAAGTACCAGGCGAAAGGGACGGGTCTTGCATCGGCCAACGGAGGATTAGAATTATCGCCAAGAGGAGCAGCAGGAAGAGGGTGACGCCGACGCGGAGGAGCTTTTTGATCAGGCGCATGGCTTAGGATTCGAGGATGAGAGCGGGGAAGCTGGTGAAGTGCAGGGCGTCGGTGGCCTCGCCCTCGCCGGGCTCGAGGCAGGAACAGAAGGTTTCGATTTTTTTGAGCCAGTCCTCGAGGTCGAGGCCCATCAGGTGCCGCATCTTGTGCGGGGCCATCTCCTTGAGGCAGAACTGCAGGCGCTTGGTGGCCTCGCGCAGCAGGCTTTCGAAGCCCTTTCGGTTGCCGGAGAAAAGCTTCAGCAGGGCCGCCGAGAACTGGATGAGGCCCTGGAGGTACTGGCCCTCCATGTCGT
>JADYZQ010000158.1 GCA_020853015.1 Deltaproteobacteria bacterium | reverse complement strand
TGTTTCGACCTCTTATTCGGCATCGTCATTTCCCTTTAATCTCATTGGCCAAATCCCAAACTTTTCAGGTTCTTCAGGATCTCTTTTTCCAATCGGGAGGATTCGGCGAATTGCTCCAATAAAGCGCTTGTCAGCCGCTTCATCTTTTCCTCGAAGGGCTCGCCATCGTCTTCCTGAACTTCGGCACCAACATAGCGACCGGGGGTCAGCACGTGGCCGTGCTTGCGGATCTCGTCTAAGGAGGCGCTTTTGCAAAAGCCCAGGACATCCTCGTATTTCCCGGCGGACTTCTCGCCGCGCCAGGCATGGTAGGTGTTGGCGATGCGGGCCACGTCTTCGCCGGCCAGCTCGCGGCGGGTGCGGTCCACCATGCGGCCCAGCTTGCGGGCGTCGATGAACAGCACCTGGCCGCGCCGATCCCTGAAATGATGGTTCTTCTTGTCCCGGGTCAAAAACCACAGGCAAACGGGAATCTGGGTCGAATAAAAGAGCTGGCCCGGCAGGGCCACCATGCAATCCACCAGGTCCGCCTCGACGATGTTCCTTCGGATCTCCCCTTCCCCGGATTGGTTGGACGACATCGAGCCGTTGGCCAAGACGAAACCGGCCACTCCGCTGGGCGCGAGGTGATGGATGATGTGCTGCACCCAGGCGAAGTTGGCGTTGCCGGGTGGAGGCACGCCGAATTTCCAGCGCTTGTCTTCGCGCAAGAGCTCGCCGCGCCAATCGCTCACGTTAAAAGGCGGATTGGCCAAAATGTAATCCGCCTTCAAATCCGGAAATTTATCCTGATGAAAACTGTCGCCGTGCGCGATCTGCCCCTCGATGCCTCGAATGGCCAGGTTCATCTTGGCGAGTCTCCAAGTGGTGTAATTGGACTCTTGGCCGTAGATGCTGACATCGCCCTTCGCCTTGCCGCCGTTTCCGTTGCCGGTGGCATGGGCGCGGATGAAATCGACAGACTGGACGAACATCCCCGAAGAACCGCAACAGGGGTCGTAAACCCGGCCTTTGAAGGGCTCGAGCATCTCGACCAAGACCTTGACCACGCTGCGGGGCGTGTAAAATTCGCCGCCTTTTTTGCCCTCGCGACCCGCAAATTGGGAGAGGAAGTACTCGTAGACCCTGCCCAGCACGTCGCGCGAACGGGCCTCGGCGTCGCCAACCTTGATATTGGTGATAAGGTCGATCAGCTGCCCAAGGCGTTGCTTGTCCAAGGCCGGCCGGGCGTAATCCTTGGGCAAGACCGCTTTGAGGGAAGGATTGTCCCGCTCCACGGCCTCCATGGCGCCGTCCACCAGCTCGCCAATCGTGGGCTGCTTGGCCTTGGCCTGCAAATGCGCCCAACGCGCCGCTTTCGGCACCCAAAATACGCCGTCGCCGCGGTACTCGTCGGGATGCTCGGGGTCGGCGCCCTTGATGGTTTTTAATTTCGCATGATGCTCTTCGAAGGCATCCGAAATGTATTTGAGGAATATCAAGCCCAGAACGGTATGCTTATATTCAGCCGCGTCCATGCTGCCGCGCAGGGTGTCGGCGGCCTGCCAGAGCTTTTGCTCGAAGCCGACGATGGCGCCGCTGGTTGTTTTCTTTTCTTTAGAAGCTTTCTTGCGTGGTGGCATCTATCTTCCTCGAAAATTTTTAGTAAAATGAGTGGGAAAGAATCAATCTATTGGGAAAATGGCTATGACACCCAAACAGCTGCCGATCGGCACCAGTTACAGCCACTGGTATGATTTCCACATAACGAGCAAGTTAACTGCCTCCTCCCCTGAGGGACCTTGGTTTCGTACCCGGAAACCTTGGAGACAACTAGCCGCGAATGGGGGAAATGATATTAATGCCATGAAACCTTTAGGGCAATCGAATCTTTCCAAGCCCTGGTCTATCCAAAATTTTTCGGCTATAGCCCACCCATGCCCCTCATCGACTTTCACACCCACTTCTTCCCCGACCGCCTGATGGACGCGCTCTGGCGCTGGTTCGAGACGCACGCCTGGCCCATCCAGTACAAGCAGTACGCCGATCAAGCCGTCGCCACGCTGCGGGCCCACGGCGTCACGCGCGCCGTGTCGCTGCACTACCCGCACCAACCCGGCATGGCCGAGTCGCTCAACGAGTGGGCGCGGCGCCTGGGAGAAAAATACCCCGACTTCATCGTCCCCTTCGGCAGCCTTCACCCCGACGACCACGACAAAGAAAACATCCTGCGCACCTGCTTCGAGCGCTACGGCTTCAAGGGGCTCAAGTTTCACTGCCACGTCCAAAAGTTCTCGCCCGACGACCCTCGCATGGCGCCGGTCTACGAGCTTAGCCAAGCCCTCGACCGCGTCGTCCTCATCCACTGCGGCAACGGCCCCCACTTCAAGGAGAAGCCGACGCAGGGCTACGGCTACGACGTCACCGCGCTCAGCGGGGCCGACCGTTTCGAAAAGGTGATCCGCAAATACCCCAAGCTGCGCTTCGTCGTGCCCCACCTCGGCTTCGAGGAGATGGACCGCTTCGTCGGCATGCTGAAGGACTATCCCAATCTGCACCTCGACACGACCATGGCAATCGGCGGCTTCTTTCCCAATCCCGTCAAACGCGGGTGGTTTTCCGAAAACGCCGACCGCCTGATCTTCGGAACGGACTTCCCCAACATCCCCTACCCCTGGGACCGCGAGCTGAAGGCCCTGCGCGCCCTCGAGCTGGGCCCCCAAGCCGAGGCCCAAATCCTGCACGACAACGCCGCGGGGCTCTTGGGCCTCGCTTCAAAATGAAAAAGCCCGCCCCCTCGTGAGGGACGGGCTTTTTTCAAACGGCATGAAGTCGCTCATTCTTTGGTGAATTCCAAAACCTGCGTCACCGAAACCGAGACGGTTTGGTTCTGGAAGGTGTAATTCGTGTCGTAGATATAAACGGTCAGCATTTCGTCCACGAAGCGGAACAGCACGGTTTCCGGCTCGTTGCCGAAATTCACGGTGAGATGAAAGTTGTCGGCCACGGCGACGGTGCCCGTGTCCACTTCCGGGGGATTGGCGCCCTGGGTGATCGTCGAGGTGATGCTGCCGTCCGCCCCGATCGCCAGCGTCATGCCGAGGCCGTTGCTCAGCATATTCTCGGTCATATCGCCTTGATTGGCGATGGCCGTGGCGGCCGTCGCGGTGTAATTGCCCGCGATGTCGGCCAGGGTGATGTTCCCCTCCGGATACTGCGCCATCGCGAAGGTCGTGATGGTGAAGGCGGCTCCAGAATCCCCAAAGTTGATCGGCGCGCCGCCGGTCTGAGCTCCCTGGAAGCTCACCATTCCCGAGGCGTCCTGCGCAAGGCTTCCCGAAATCGTCCGCGCCTGGTTGTCTTGATCGATCAGCGTGATGCTCAGTTGATTGCCCCCGGAAGAGCTCCAGGTGCCCGTCATGGCCGTGCTCTTGGGAGTGCCGTCGGGGGTCTGGGCGGTCGCGTTGAGGCTATTGTCCGCATTCAAGGTCATATACAGGCTAAGGCCTTTCGCTTCGCCGTCGATGACATTGTTGGAATCGGCGGTATTGGTCGCAAGAAACTGCGTCACGAAGTACTGCGCCACGGGGTCCAGGCTGCCGCCACCGCCCCCTCCGCCGCCGCCGTTGCCGTCGCCGCTCCCGCAACCCACGATGCCCAAGCCCATTAAGGCGAGCACCCATATCTTGAACATTGCCCCCACTCGCTTCATGCCATGCATAGAAACCTCCGATTAAGAATTGATAGAAGCATGCTTAAGCAAATGGCTTGCCAAACTGACAAGAGCTTAACTTATTGAAATTATTTATAAAAATTATCTGATGTGATCAAAACGATAATTTTGTACGATAAAAACAGCCATTTTTTTGACGATATTGGCTGGCCCGCTTAAAAATCCAGGTCCAGCAAGAGCAGCGACCGGTCCGTTTCCGAAAGCACCAGGGCCCGGTCTCGAACCGCCTCCACGACAAGGTGCGAGGGAGACAGCCCCACGCCGTCCCTCCTTCGCACGGAGAGGTCGTCCAGCGCGACCCTCGCAAGGGCGTTTTCTCCCTGCAGCACCACCCACAGGGCGCCCCTCGCCTCGTCCAAGGCCAGGCCCAGCGGGGCCTCGCCGACCTCCACCGCCGCGACCGAGCCGCTCGCCCACTCCACGCGAAACACTCGGTCGCCGCCGCGATCGCTCACCCAGGCAACGGTTCCGTCACCGCTCGCCGCCAAGGCGCCGGGCTCGCGCAATTCGGGCAGGACCGCGTAGTTATTGACGGTGACGTTGCAGGTTTGGCTGTGAATCTGCCTCTCGAGCAAAGCCCACGACAGGTCCGAAAACTGCGCCACGATCACCAGCCTGACATGCGGTCCCGGCGAGGGCGGCACCACCGCCAAGTACGGCACCCGAAGCGCGGGCAGTTCGGGACGCTCGGGATGGACGAGGGACACCACGCAAGTTTGCTGGCCCGTGGCGATGTCGAAGAAGCGCAACGAGGGGACGCCCTCGCCGCCGATCACCGCAAATCCGTTGTCCGAGGAGACGTCGACGCTCAGCGCGCCGGGCAGAGGCGTCAAGGCCGGCGGCTCCGAGGCGTCCAGCGCGATGCGGTACAGCCCCCCGTCCGCCGCCGAGACGGCGAAAGCGAGCTCCGAGTCCGATTCCAGGGCCAGTCCGGAGATGCCGGAAAATTGCGGCAGGGTGACGAGCGGCTCCGGAAAACTCCCCGGCAAGGGCTCCAGCGCCAGGCGCAGGAGTTGCGCCTCGTCCCCAAGCGAACCCGCGACGACGAGCTCGTCTTGCGCCGGCCGCAGCTCGAGCGCCTTCGGAAAGACGGGGAGAGGCAGAGCCTTGCCGGTCACCGTCAGGTCCACCGGCGGGCTCTCGGCCCCCGAGACGATTTGCACCACCCGCAAGACGTCCCCGATCTTGGCCCTCAGCGTCAGTTGGAAGGATCCGTCGGCGCCGGCTTGAGATTCCGTCGCGGCGTCCTGCGCCCAAGCCGAGGCGATCCACGAAAATCCCGGGCGCAGGCTCGCGCCGGCGGTGGCGAGCAGGCTCACCCGCACGCCGGCCCCGGGCAGCACGGCGCCCGGCGCCCCCGTGACCCGGACATTGCCCTCGGCGTCGGGACCGACCACGGTCATCAAGTTGGAAATGGGTAGGGGAATATCCAAAGGCGGCGAGGTGCCGACAAATTGCGATCCGCCGGAGCAGGCAAAAATGCACCACAGGCCCGCGATCCAGGCCATCGTCCGGAATCCGAAAAACGCTCGAGCTAACTTCCGCCGCAGACCCATGCCTCGACTCCCGGCCGCGTCCGCCCGGGACTTAAGGGCGCGCGGCAACTCCCCCAATTATTATCCGGCTGATTTCGCCGGACATCCATGTTAAATTTCCGAAATAGAGCGGACCATGTTCGTCGGAAAAATCGACCATGTCTATCGGGTAGTAGAACGCTTGGGCGAAGGCCTCAACGGCGAGGTCTTCAAAGTCGAGGGGCCCGAGGGCACGGTCGGCTTGAAATTGTTGAAAAAAGAAGCCAAAGGCCTCACCCCGCAAGAGCATATCTCGCTCTTCAAGTTCGAGTTCAGCCTGCTCAAGGGCCTCGCGCATCCGCATATCATTCAAATCCGCGATTTCGGCTACGACGCCAACCTCGACCGCTTCTATTACACCCAAGAGTGGGTCCAAGGAAAAACCCTGGACGAATGGGATCCCGCGGCGCCCCTGCCCAAGCTGCAACGGCTCTTTCTGCAGTCCCTGCAGGGATTGGCCTATCTCCACCGCCAATCCGTCCTGCACGGAGATCTCAGTCCCAAAAATTTGCTGGTGGTCGACGAAGGCGCCGACGGGCCCTCGATCAAAATCATCGATTTCGGGCTTTCCGGGCGGATGGCCACCGGAGGCACGCCGGGCTACATGGCCCCCGAGAAAATACTCAACGAGCCCATCGACGCCCGCAGCGACCTTTATTCCCTGGGCGTGGTCTTCTACACGCGGTTCACCGGAAAAAACCCCTTCCTGCGCAACAACCTCCCGGCCACCCTGCAGGCCCATCTCAAATTCGTTCCGCCGGCGGCGACGGCGGTGCGGCCCCAGCTCGATCCGGTATGGAGCCGGTTGCTGGACTGGATGCTGCAAAAGAACCCCCGCAACCGGGTCGAATCCGCGGAGGCCTGCCTGGAATTCCTCGAGGGCCACGGCCTCGACCGTGACGCGCGCGCGCGGCCCCGCCGCCTGCAAAAGGCCTGGATCGACCGCTGCGGCATCCTCCAACGGGCGCTGCGTTTCCTGGATCGCCTGGGACACGCAAAAAAACCGCGGGCGCTGCTGCTGTTGGGCCCTTTGAACCTGGGACAGGCCGAGCTGATGACCGAATTGAAATACGAGGCCGAGCTCCGCGACATCCGGGTGTCCCGGGCGCAGCACCCTCGCGGCAAGGGACCGGCGCTCCGCCTGGAAACCTGGGGCTTCGAAGATTCTCCGCCGCCGCTCAAGCTTCCGCTCGCGGGCAACGAATCGCTCATCCTCGCCGCGCCCCTGTCCCGCGCGGAGGAATTGCGGAAAAAGCTCCGCGCCTACTCCCCGCAGACCGTCGTGCTGCGGCCGCTTTCGCCCAAGGCCCTGGAAAAATATCTCCAGGAGATCACGGGCCAAGCCAAAATCCCCGCCTCGCTGCTGAAAACCCTGTGGGGAATCACGCGGGGATGCCCCGACGCCCTCTACCCGGCGCTGCAACGCCTCGCGCAAGACCCCTCGCTGGTGGACGTCACGGGACGCTGGCAGCTGGGGGTGCTTTCGGAGATGCCCGCGGTGCTGGAAGACGTGCTGTTCGGGGAGCGGCTGCCCGCCCTGCCCTTGACGCCCGATCTGAAGATGGATCCCAAGATGGGCTGGCTGGTTTCCTTCTACCAGGCGCGCACCTGGGCGAAGGAAGAGAAATACCGCCAGGCCCTGGAGCGGCTCGCGAAACTGGAAAAGGATTTACTCAACATATTTTCCAAGCAGGAAGGCTCGCGCCTTTACAACCGCTACTACGCCCTGCTGATGAAGGCCTTCGGCTGGATCTACTCCAAGCAGGGACGCCTCGCCGAAGCGCGCGAGGCCTTTTCCGCGGGGCTGGCCCGCCTTCGCGAGGACTCGGACCAGGATCGGCTTCAAGGAATACGCCTGCGGAACTACCTCGGCTTTCTCGACCTGCAGGAGGGGCGCATTCAAGAATCGATCCGCACTTTCACGCGCACGGCCCGGGAGGCCGAGCGCCTCGACGCCCAAAGCCGGCGCCTGATCACCAACAACGAGCTGGGCGCGGCCTACCTGGCCGCCGGCGAATACGCGCGGGCCGTCAAGATCCTGGAAGAGGACCTGCGCTTCTTCGGGGAGTCGGGCAACCCCCAGGTGACCATGAAGATCGCCTACGGCATGGGCGCCGCCTATGCGAAGCTCGGAAACTACCGGGAGGCCCGCCGGGCCTTCGAGAGGACGACCGACCTGGCTCGCCGGGAACGAAACTGGGATTTTCTCTATCGCGGGCTCAACGGACTCGGCAACGTCGCCAAGCTGCAAAACCGGCTCGCGGAGGCGCTCGACTTCTACCGGCGCAGCCTGATCCTCGTCGAATACCGCGGCGATTATCTGGCTGCGGCCACCGTGTCGCAAAACCGGGGCGTGATCCTCAGCGAGATGGGCCGCCTGGACGAGGCGCTGCGCGACCTGGAGCATTCCCGGCAGCTGGTCGCCAACGCGCCCCGCTCCTTCCACGGGCGCTGCCTGCTGGCGCGCACCTTCCAGGAGATCGGCGTCGTCCATCAAAAAATGGGAAACTTCGAGCAGGCCAAGATCCACTTCTCCGAGGCCCGCAGCCGCGCCGAGGAGGAGCCCCTGCTCAAGGACTTCCGATTTTACCCCCTCTTCTCCCTCGCCGAGCTGGCCTTGGTCGAAGGCAAGGGCGCTCTGTACCGCGACTACCACGCGGAAGCGGTGCATTGGGCCGACACGAGCGAAAAGCGGGCCAAGCTCGCGGAGCTGGAGGCCCGCAAGTCCGCCTACAGCCGCTTGGAAGGCGTGGGACGGGCGCCCTCCGAGACCGGGGCCGGATTCAAGCGCGGAGCCGCGATCGGAGAGCTCATCGACATCAACCGGGACCTGCTGCGCGAGGAGGATCCCTCCCTCATCCTGAAAAAAATCCTCCGCTCCGCGGCGGAGTTGAGCGGGGCCGAAACCGTCCTTCTATTGGAGAGCCGGGACGAGGGAAAATGGCGGCTGCTGGAATTCATGAACGCGCCCGCCGACCGCGAGGAGATCGCGCTCGCCGGGCGCCTCGCGGGCCGGGCCCTGGCCTCGCGCCGAACGCTGCGGGCCGCCGACGCCGGCGCCGAGGAGCCCTTCCGCCGCGATCCCGCCGTCCTCGCCTCGAAACTCCGTTCCATGGCCTGCATCCCGATCGAGATCCCGGATCGCGCGGAGCTCTGCCTTTACCTGTCCCACCATTACCAAATAGGATTGTTCACCGAGGAGAAGCTCACCCTGCTCGAGGCCTTCGCCGTCCAGGCCGCCCTCGCCTTGCGGCGCGGCCGCGGCGAATTCGTCCCCGCCGGGGGCGCGTTGCCGAAGGGCATGCATCCGCCCTTCCCGAAATAGCGCTTCAAATCTGCGGTTATTGGGATCCCGCGAGGGGCGACTGCCCGTCGCGGATGTGCTTGGCCTCGAAGCCATTGCCGTCGACGTCGACGAACATCGGGTTGCTGAAGGCGAAGGCCCGGATGCCGCCGATCTGCGCCGGGTTGGCGTCGAGGATGTCGAGGAAGCTGGCCGGCGCCACGCTGCTGCTGGCTCCGCGCGTCACGTAGGGGAAGAGCGAGCGCACGCCGTTGCTGCCCCGCACCACCACCACGACCCAGGTGTCCTCGGAGAAACTGAAGCTCTTCGAGAGCGTCGCGCGCCGCACGCCGCCCGCGACCGTCTGGTTGATCGCGGCGTCGCCCGAAGCGCCCCGCGCAAACTGGAAGAGCGGCGTCATCAGGTACTTCTGCGTATGCGTGCCCGAGACCTCGTGGAACTCCCGCGTCGAGAGGTCCGTCACGCCCGTCATGTCGTCCTTCGCCGGCAGAGGCACCGTGTTGGCGAAGACGTCGACCCGGTCCCAGTCGAAGAACTCGTTGCTGGCGATTTCCAGCTCGAGGGTCACCTCGCCCGAGCCCTGCAGGGTGCCGCCCACCGTCACGCCCCCCGGATTGGAGGCAGAAATCAATTTAGGCCGGATAAAGATTCCGTTGCTGCAGATGCTGCGGTGCGCGTTGACGTTGACCGCGATCTCCTCGGGCGAGATCGCCTGGAAGGAAGACCCGAGCCCGTCGCGCGGATCCGTCGACGACATCACGTAATTGCGCGGGGCGCCGAGCGGCTCGCGGAGCAGCGTATGGCTGTCGCTGTTGGTGGTCGCGGTGCGGATCACGCCCAGGTTGAGCAGATTGAAATAGACCGGCAGGGCGCTCTGCATCAGGTGATCGAGGGTGTCGGCATAGGCCCCGATGGTCAGTTCGATGCCGGTGAAGGCCATCGAAACCGCGCCGCTGGTGCCCAGGGGATAAGGCCCCTGGAAGCCGCCGGCCTCGTTGGTGTTGGCGGGCATGCGGAACTTCACGGGATCGGCGAAACTGGACAAAGGTTGAACGTCGTCGAAGGCCACCGAGGTCACCAACCCGGCGATCGCGAAGTTTCCGGTCGCCTTGTCCATGATGTGGTTGATCTGCATCACCTGAGTTCCGGGGTTCATCTCGTCGATGCCCTTGATGATCTCGTCCATCGTCTGGACGCGGTCTTTGTCCGGATTGATGACGTCGTCCGTATCGACGTAGGTATAGTCGTAGGCCCCGCCCGTCGTCGAGGACGGATCGGGCGTCAAGGGGAAGGCGCCCAGGTGTCCGAAGGCCAGCGGAGTGATCTCGTCGCCGGCGATCGAGGTCATCAGGTGGCCCACGCCCAGCTGCTCGATCACCGGGGCGTAGTCGGTGACATAGTCGTGATCGCTGGACACCAGGATGTCCATGCCCTCGGCCAAGCCGTTGAAGACCCGCGACTCCAGGCTCCAGACCGAGTCGGCGCTCTTGATGCCGTGCAGGTGGAAGTCGGCCGCGACGAAGCCCGCGGTGTCGAGCACCTTCTTAAGCTCGGCGTTCACCGCGACCGAGCCGCCCGGCGGCACGGTGACGCGCTGCTTGTAGACGGAATACTCGGGGCCGCGGGTGACGTAGATTTCGTACTCGCCCGGCTCG
>JADYZQ010000157.1 GCA_020853015.1 Deltaproteobacteria bacterium | reverse complement strand
TGAAGGTCTGCGTCTTGAACATGTTCTTGATGCCCTCGATCATGTTCAGCTTTTTCATCTGCGGCTTGAGCGGATCGAGGGCGAAGATCGACCCGACCTGCATGAAGCCGACGAAGCCGGCCACCACCCCTCCGACCACCGCGATAGGCAGAATCAGCTTAGCGAAGGAAAGCAGGCAGGCCTTGCCCAAGACCCAGATCTGCGCCCCGTCGATGTGCTCGTGGGAGCCGACATAGGTGAAGCAGAGCCTCATCAGCTCGCGCAGCTCGTTCATGGCCGCGCCCATGCCCAGACAGATCACCCCGAAGATCGCCAAAAGGACGGCGATGGTGCTGACGTCCTTGCTCTTCGGTACCTGACCCTTCTTGCGGGCCTCGCGGAGACGCTTGGGGGTGGCTTCTTCGGTTTTTTCGCCGCTGCTCTCGGCCATGGAATAGCGATTCTGCGAGAAATTACAGGGACTTGCAAATTAGTTCTTCAAGCAAATCCTCAGCGATCCACGCGGGGCTTAAAGCCCAATTCCCTTCAGATATCGGCAGTTTATCATAGAAGAGTTGTCACCTGTAGGGTTAACCCCAGGATACAACATTTGGCATTAGAGGCAGAATTTCGGGACCTGGCGACCGCTGTAGGACAAACACGAGATTCACCCGCTCAGCCGCGCCGCATAGTCCCTGGCGAAATACGAGACGATGATATCCGCCCCCGCTCGTTTCAGGACCGTCCAGGTCTCCAGGACCGCCGCCGCCTCGTCGATCACGCCCTGCTGCGCCGCGAACTTGATCGCCGCGTATTCCCCGCTTACTTGATAGGCGGCCAAGGGGGCGTCGAAGCGGTCGCGCAGGGCTCGAATCACGTCCAGCGAGGTCAGGGCCGGCTTCACCATCAGGATGTCCGCCCCCTCCTCCAGGTCCTGCTCGGCCTCGCGGAAGGCCTCGTGGAAATTGGCGGGGTCCATCTGGTAGCCGCGCCGGTCGCCGAACTTGGGCGCCGACTCGAGGGCCTCGCGGAAGGGCCCATAAAAAGAGCTGGCGTACTTCACGGCGTAGGAAAGGATCGGCAGCTGCTTGAAACCTGCCGCGTCGAGCTCGTCGCGGATCTTCTGCACCCGGCCGTCCATCATGTCGCTGGGCGCGATCACGTCCGCGCCCGCCCGGGCCATGCTGCCGGCGATCTTGCTCAAGACTTCGAGGGTCGAGTCGTTGTCGATGCGCGGCAGGTCTCCGGCCTCCTGCACCAGGCCGCAGTGGCCGTGATCGGTGTAGTCGCAGAGGCAGACGTCGGCGATCAGCAAGAGCTCGGGGATCTCCTTTTTCACCAGGCGCAGGGACTGCTGGACCACCCCGTCCTCGCGGTGCCCCCAGGAGGCCGACGCGTCCTTTCCCTCCGGGATCCCGAAGAGCAGGACGGCCTTGACCCCCGCCTTGGCGACGGCCTCGCATTCCCGCAAGGCCTCGTCGGGGCTCAGCTGGGCGATGCCGGGCATGGCGGCGATCGGCCGCCGCTCCCGCTTGCCGGGCCTCACGAAGACCGGCATCACCAAATTGGAGGGATAAACGCGGGTCTCCCGCACCAAGTCGCGGATCGCGGGATTCTCGCGGAGGCGGCGGGGACGGACGCTGGGAAAATGGGCCATTGTTCGCTCCTCGGAGGCATTGCCTCTTGACTTGTAAACATTCGGTTACTAAGAACGGCGCGCCTGATGAAATATCGTGTTTTTACAAGGTAATACGCAACAAAATCCTTCAAGCGCCGAAACTATTCCGGAGAAGATTTACGTTAATTTCAAGGCATTTGAAAAGGATTTTGCGCCACGACGCGAATTCCTTTTGGATCGAGGTTCCCGCCGGGTAAGGCCTACCGGTCCTTCGCGGGAGCCGTTTTTTGAGGGAGTCATGACCCATCCATCTTCGCTTCGCCTCTCCGGAGGAGCATCGGCCTCCTTGTCGCGCCGCCCCGCGGAAACCCACGCCACGCCTACCGCCGTGGCACCGCGCGAGCTTGTCGCCCGCATCCAATCGCATTTCGGTGCGACCCTCAGCCCTTCGGTGCGGATGGAATTGAACGGCCTCGCCGCCGAGTCCGACGCCGGCCTGTTTTACGAGGGCCTGTTGGGCCTGGCCGGAAGGGAAGAGCGCAACGACCGCCTCGAATTCGCCTCCGCGCTTTATTCCGCCGTCGCGGAAGCGGCGCCGAGTTCTCCCTTGCAGCAGCGCGCCCAGGCGCGGCTCGACGCCATCGTCGGGCGCGGCGCCATCGGCAACCGCGCCGAGTTCCTGCTGCGCCGCCTGGCGCGGGACGCCTCGCACCCCTCGATGCTCGTCGGCATGGCCGGCGCCCAGGCCGTCTTCGGCCTCTCCCGCATGGCGATCCTCTCGCGCCTCGCGGCCTCGCCCACGACAAACTTTTTCACGCGGGGTTTCGGCGCCCGCGCCCTGGCCTCGACCGGGGCCTTCATGCTCGAGGCCCCCAGCTTCGTCGCCTTCACCCGCGGCGCCAACGCGGCGCTGGGCCAAGAGCAGGACTGGCGCCTGGCCACCCTCGGCCGCGAGGTCGCCGGCAGCTTCATCACGCTGGGCGCG
>JADYZQ010000156.1 GCA_020853015.1 Deltaproteobacteria bacterium | reverse complement strand
TCATTTACGTCGAATTTGCACCCAATACCCCGGATTACGTACCAATCTCTTTTTCGGGGGCGGTATCCATTACCGATCCCAACCACGTTCTTTTTGACCTTACATTCACCAATGGAGATCAACTGCGTCGTATAGAATCTGTCTTTTTCTTCCAGACAGCCACCTTTGAGGAACCCATCGGAGAATGCGAGCCCTAATTTTCACGACTACGCTCCTAAAATATCCATCACCTTTTGAACCTCGATAAATTGAGTAGGCAACGGCTTGAGAAGCCCCTTCAATAGAACCGGATTGTTGAATTCCGGGTTGAGCCATACCTGTTCCTTATCCAGCGGAAGGATGACGGGAATTCGGTTGTGGTATTGGGCCATGAGATCGTTGGGCTCGGTGGTGAGAATTGTAAACGACTCGATCGCTTCACCGGTTGGGGATTTCCAATAGGACCAAAGGCCAGCCTGACCGATTTTCACGAAGTGTACCAGGCGGAGCGGGTCTTTGTCACCAGTGATCGGTCCATGGCCAAGATGGGCCGCGAATCTTGCGCTGCGGCTTACCGTCAAAGCCGATGAAAACCTTACGGAAGATAATATCCGGGGATTTCCTGACAACCCACAGCCCCGAACCGACTTCGGGGACCTGACCTGTTTCGCCAAAACCACCGCCTTCGAGTCCTCTTTTGGCCGCGCATCCCTCAATCCCCCGCCAACTCGCCCAAGCCGTATTCTCGCAGGATCGGATTCAGGCGATCTCCCTCCTCGGGATAACGCCGCAGAAAATCCCCCACGAAGATGCCGAAGTCCTCCTGCAACCCGGAGGCGCGCATCGCCGCGAAGATCTTGTTCAGGCGGCAGTAGGAGGCGTCGTTCAGGACCACCGTCGTCATCTTCGTGTCTTTGTAGGGGACCACGCTTTTGACGTAATCGGTGAGGACCGCGGCGATGACGTATTCGTTGGAGAGGCGCGCCGGCAATTTTTTTTCAAACCAGGCATCGGGCAGGTCGGCCGACGAGCCCAACTGATGCGAGGAACGAAAATCCAAGTTGGAGACGGCCCCCGCAAAGCCCTCCGACCAGGCGGCGCCGGGATTGGTCTGGGACTCCCAATGCCTCCGGGCCCCATCGTCGTGCCCTTCGTGCCCGTGATAGGACGGGAGTTTCCTGCCGTAGAGATGGTACATCAAGGAGTGGCCCAATTCGTGGTAAAGCGTCGAGACGTCCATGCTACGAATATCGGTGGAGTCGGTGTCCAGCGGTGAAAAGGTATCCACGATGTGGATCTCCGGATGACGGCCCCCACGACGGAAAAACCCGGCATGATCGTCGCCGACACGCTTTTCGAAAACGACCTTAACCTTCTCGTTCCCCCCTAATTCGCGCAGGGTATCCAGCAGAAAATTCAGGCCCGGGGGCGGATCCCGCAGGTAAGGGAGAAAAAACGAGGCCAGCTGGTAAGTCGCCTGCCGGCGCATCAGCTGCGCGCCGCGCCAGACCCTGGCGCTGCCGATTCCGTTTCCGATACGCAGCTCGAAACGTTTCATGTCGTCCACATGGAAGTAGGCGTCGCCGCAGTCCCGGCGCAATTTTTTGGGATAGGCCTCGAGATTCGAGACGGGAAAACTTTCGAAGAAGGCGTCGCATTTCGAGAGGTCGCTCTTCTCCTCCGTAGTCCGTGCATGGATGTCTTTTCCTCGAATCGGGGTCATGGTATCTCCCAGTAAAGCTTTTCGGTCCGGCCTCCGCGGCTTGCGACTACTCCAACAGCGCCTCGTCCCATTCCGGCCACAGCATGTAGGAGTGCAGGCCCGCCAGGGTCACCCCGCCGGGCATGGAGAAGGCCGAGCTCTGGATGCTCGCGGGCGCGGACTCGCCGTAGAAATAATCCTCGGGGACGCCCCAGCCCTGCCACATCTTGCGGAAGACCTCTCCCAAACGATCGTGGGCGGCCTTGAGGTGCTCGCTGTCGTAGGGCCCGACCACCGCGGCCACCGCCTCGGCGAACTTCGGATCGACCTCCAGCAACCAGCGTTGAAAGCTCACTTCCTCTCCAGCGGCGTTGGTCACCTTGGGCCAATAGGCGCCCGGCTTGTCCATGAAATCGAGCACTTCCTGGGGCAGCTCGCTGGGATGCATGCCGAGCAGCTCGGCGAACTCGGTCTCCTTCGCGCTGTACTCGCCCTGGGAATTGCCGGTCCCCGCGGCGCCCTGGGACTCCTCCAGGCTGGTGAGGCCCAACTGATCGTCGAACTCGTAGGCGACGCCGTCCAAGAGGAGGGTGCGGTTGGGATTGGCGTACTTGCCGTCCTCCACGTCCGAGGCGCTGGGCAGGCCGACGTCCATGCCCAAGGCGCCGCCCAACAACTCCGCCAGGCGATTGCGCACCCCCTGCCATTGACCGTTCTGGATGCGGTGTTTCAGCGTATGGTCGTGCAGGGCGACGAACTGGAGCAGCTCCTGGCTCGGCGGCGGGCTGCCGTACTTGATCTCGCTCAGCAGGTTCGCGGGGATATCGTCCAGCTCGATCTGGGGATCGGTGAAGGCCTCGAGGAAGGCCGTCACGCGCTGATGCGTGGGGGGGAGCTCGCCGTTCTCGCCCTCGCCGGGGCCCTGGTGGTTCAGCGAAATGTTCTCCCAAGAGGCGGGCACGCCGTCGCTTCCGTCGGTCCCGGGGGAGGTGCGTTGCGGGCCCTTCGGGGCCGCGAGGCTGCCCAAGTCGCCGCCGCCCTTTCCGGGGGCGTTCTTGAAGGTCACGTTGGGCGCGTGGGCATTGATGTTGAGGTAGAAGCCCTCGGGGACGGTGAAGACCGTGGTCTCGCCGTCGAGGTCGGTGACGGTCACGCGGTAACCGCCGTCGCCCAGGCGCTCGACCAGGACCTCGTCCGAATTCTTCACCGAGATGTTCGCGTTGGAATACACGACGTGGTTGCCGATGCCGCCGAAGGGCGGCTCGAAGTCCAGCGTCTGCCCGGCGACGCCGTCATAGGTCGCGGTGTCGCCGTCGATGTCGGCGCCCTGGGGGATGCCGCCGCCCTTGCCCGTCGCGCCCGCGACGAACTCGCCGATCTCGGCCTTGCCGCTCAGGTCGTTGACGTGCTTGGCGCCCGGGGTGTGGATCTTGAGGCTCTCGATCTCCTCCGGGTCGTGCAGGAAATAGACGCTGGCCTTGCCGGTGGCCTTGTCGGTCATGACGACCTTGAGGACGGTCTCGGGGGGCTGAAAGCGGGTGTCCTGGGTCTCTTCGACCGTGACGTCGACCGAGGTCGAGGCGACGTCCAAGGTGATATCGGTGCTCCAGAGGTCCATCGGGCGCTCCTCGCCGATGAAACCGATCTGGGTCGTCTCTTGGGTGTAGACCAGGTTGTCCATGGCGCCGAGCTGGCCGCCGAAGGGGTCGGCGGCGGCCTCCGCCGGAGGAAAACCCTGCTGTCCCGAGGCCATCGGATCCCAGGCCTGGGGGGAGCCGTAGCCCAGCTGGCCAGCGGCCCATTGCATCTGTTCCACAAAACTCTGCCAGGCCGCGGGGTCGGGCTGGGTCTCCAGGCCGGAGACGACAGCATTGTAGTAGGCCGTGGCTTCCTCGTACCAGGCGACGAGTTCACCGTTCCCTGCACCCGTGGCCTGATTTTTTGTATCTAATTGAGAATAATAATTCCCAAATTGATAGTTTTTGGACTGAACCCCGAAATTTTTGGAATTTTGAGAAATAGACGTCATGTGCCGACCCTCCTTAAAAGCCGCAATGGCGTCTTTTCTAGATTGCCAGTTTCTTGCCAGACCCTAACGCGGGCGGTAAAATTTTAACTTATTGAATTTATTTAATTTTATTTTTTATTCCCCGAAGGAGGTCCCCGGAGGGCTTAGAAATCGGAAATTTTATGAAGCGCCTCGAGTGGACTTAGGGCTCCACCCGGATCAGCCGGGCAGGAAGCCGACGCGCCCGCCCAGCGCGATGGACTCGCCCTCCGCCTCGAAGCTCAGCGACTCCGCCCCGCGGCTCAGGCGCAGGGGAGCGGTGCTGAAGAAGAACAGCCGCGGCGGCAAGGCGGGATCGCCCCTTCGGGGCGCCGTGGGCGAGGTCAGGCGCTCCACGACCAAGTAACTGCGGCCCCGGTGCTTTCCGTAGCCGGTCACCCGCCACTCGCCGAAACGGGCGCGGGCCTGGGGACCCGCCTCGGTGGCGAGATGCATCGGAAGTTCGGGCGGAAAGACCGGACGGTCCACCGCGTCGCGCAGGCTGCCGGCCAGGCTCGCCCCTCGCCCGGCCAAGGGGCCGCCCAGGCGCAGCTCGCGATAGCCCGACTGGATCGGCCGAAGCCCCCTTTCGCCCCAGGCCTCCTGCAGGCGCGCGATGCGATCCCAGGCGGCGAGGGATTCCAGGGCGTAGAGCAGCTCGGCGCGGGCCGCGTCGTGGGCGCAGAATTCGGGCCGAAGCCCCAAGGCGAACAATTCGTCGCGAACCCGCGTCTCGCCCAAGGCGACGAGGGCGAGCGAGATTTCGAAGCGCTCGGCCATTTGCAGTTCCGGATGCGCCAAGAGGTCCCAAAGCCGGCGCGCGCCGCCGGCCAGGCGGTGTTCGCGGATCAGGCGCACCTGGCCCATGGGCGCCAATTCGAGGTGGTCGAACCAGGCTTCGACCCATTCCGGCGGGGCCTGGCGCAACAGGCCGCGGCAGACCTGCGTCAAAAAATCCAGGCCGGCGGCCTCCGCGCGGACGCGCAGCGCCTCGACTTCCCCGGCCTCGAGCGCCGGTATCCCGCGCGCCTCGCTCAGCTCGCGCAGGTGGTCGGCCAGGATCTTGGGCCGCAAGCCGTCGGCCAACTCCGAAAGACCGAAAAAGTCCTCCGCCCGGTCGAGCGGGTAGTGCGTCAAACCGCGCGTCAAGGCGTAGAGGGCGCCTCGCCAGGCGCGGGCGGGCGCCCGTTTCGGGTCGAGCAG
>JADYZQ010000155.1 GCA_020853015.1 Deltaproteobacteria bacterium | reverse complement strand
CGAGGCCACCGTGCAGGCCTGGCTGGACGCGAAGTTCCAGGCCGGTCGCCACGAACGGCGCCTTGAAAAGATCGGCGAAATCGAGAATAAGAATTTCAAATAAGCGATTTTGCCCCCACAGGAGCCACCGTGACTTTTCTCCAAGAATTCGACCCCGAAATCGCCAACTCCATCCAAGGCGAGCTCGACCGGCAAGAGTACAAGCTCGAGATGATCGCCTCCGAGAATTTCGTCTCCCGGGCCGTGCTCGAGGCCGCCGGCTCGGTGATGACTAACAAGTACGCCGAGGGCTACCCCGGCCGCCGCTATTACGGCGGCTGCGAGTTCGTCGACGTCGCCGAGACCCTGGCGCAGGAGCGGGTCAAGAAGCTGTTCGGCGCCGAATACGCCAACGTCCAGCCGCACAGCGGTTCCCAGGCCAACATGGCCGTGTACTTCACCTTCCTCAAGCCGGGGGACAAGGTCATGGGGATGAACCTCTCCCACGGCGGCCACCTCACCCATGGCTCGCCGGTCAATTTTTCCGGCCAGCTTTACCGATTCGTCGCCTACGGCGTCGACCCGGAGACCGGACGCATCGACTACGACCAGTGCATGGACCAGGCGAAGCGGGAAAGGCCGAAGATGATCACGGTCGGTGCCTCGGCCTACTCGCGCAATATCGACTACAAAAAGTTCCGCGAGATCGCCGACGCCTGCGGGGCCTTCCTCTTCGCCGACATCGCGCACCCGGCCGGGCTGATCGCCAAGAAGCTCCTCGACGACCCGCTGCCGCATTGCCACGTCGTCACCTCGACCACGCACAAGACCCTGCGCGGCCCGCGCGGCGGGCTGATCCTGATGGGGAAGGACTTCGAAAATCCCTTCGGCCAGGTGGCCCCCAAGTCGGGACGCACCAAGATGATGAGCGAGCTGCTCGATTCGATGGTTATCCCCGGCATCCAGGGCGGGCCGCTGATGCACGTCGTCGCCGCCAAGGCGGTGGCCTTCAAAGAGGCCCTGTCGCCGGCCTTCGAGGCCTACGCCAAGCAAATCATCAAAAACGCCCAGGCGCTGGCGAAGACGTTGACGGCAAAGGACTACCACATCATCTCCGGCGGAACCGACAACCACCTGATCCTGATCGACCTGCGCAACAAGAAGCTCACCGGCAAGGACGCCCAGCACGCGCTGGAAGAGGCGGGTATCACGACCAACAAGAACTCGGTGCCCTTCGACGACCAGAGCCCGCTGGTCACCAGCGGCGTCCGCATCGGTACCCCCGCGCTCACCACGCGGGGCATGAAAGAGGCCGAGATGGAGCTGATCGGCGGCTGGATCGACCAAGCCCTCTCCAAGCCGACCGACGCGGCGCTGCAGAAGAAGATCCAGGGGGAGATTCGTTCCCTTTGCGAAAAGTTTCCGCTGTACCGATAACGTCGAGGCGGTTTGCCATAGGCCGGTTTAATCTATGAAATGTCCCTTTTGCGGAGATCCCGAAAGTAAGGTGATCGACTCGCGCGTCAGCAAGGACGGCGGGATGATCCGCCGCCGCCGCGAGTGCGAGGTCTGCCAGAAGCGCTTCACCACCTACGAGCGCGTCGAAGAGATGCTGCCCCTGGTGGTGAAGAAAGACGGCCGCCGCGAGCCCTACGACCGGGGCAAGGTGATCACCGGCCTGAAGAAGGCCTGCGAAAAGCGCCCCATCTCGGTCGAGACCATCGAGAAGACCGCCAACGACATCGAGTCCGCCCTGATGGAGTCGGGCGAGGCCGAGGTGCCCTCCAGCCGGGTGGGCGAGCAGGTGATGCAGGCCTTGAAAGAGCTCGACGACGTCGCCTACGTGCGCTTCGCGAGCGTCTATCGCTCCTTCAAGGACATCGGCGAGTTCGTCGACCTGATCCAGAAGGTCGAAGAGGAATCGTAGGGTGCCGAACCCCTCCAAAAAAGACGACGCCTACTGGATGGGCCTGGCCCTGAACGAGGCGGTCAAAGCCCGCGGCCGCACCTCGCCCAACCCCATGGTCGGCGCGGTCCTGGTGAAGGGCGGCAAGCTCCTCGCCAAGGGTTACCACCGCCGCGCCGGTCTCCCCCACGCCGAGATCGAGGCGATGCGCCGCGCGAAAGACCTCAAGGGCGCCACCCTCTACGTCACCCTCGAGCCCTGCTGCCACGAGGGCAAGCGCACGCCGCCCTGCACCCCCGCCATCCTCGCCTCGGGCATCCGCAAGGTGGTGATCGGCGCCCTCGATCCCAATCCCCAAGTGGCAGGGAAGGGCGCCAAGCAGCTGCGAAGGGCGGGGCTGCAAGTGGAGGTCGGCGTCCTGGAGGCCGACTGTCGGCAGGTCAATCTCTTCTACAACCATCGGATGACGACGGGGCGGCCCTGGGTGCTGCTGAAGGCCGCCGCCTCCCTCGATGGCCGCATCGCCCTGGCGAACGGGCGCTCCCGTTGGATCACCGGCAAGGCTTCCCGGGAGTGGGTGCACCGATTGCGGGGCGAGGCCGACGCCATCTTGGTGGGCGTCGGGACCGTCTTGGCGGACGACCCGCGCCTGACCGCGCGCCATGCGAAGGCGGCGCGCCAACCGATCCGCATCGTCCTGGACCCCCGGGGCCGGATTCCGTTGAACGCCAAGGTGCTCCGCGGTCCCCGCGGATCGCAGTGCTGGGTCGTCGTGGCCCCCGGCCGGGTCTCCGCGCGGCGGCGGCGACAGATCGAGGCCCGAGGCGCCAAGGTCCTGGTCTGCCCCCTCGGCGCCGACGGGCGCTTCCGCCTGAAGGCCCTGCTGAAGGAGTTGGGACGCCGCTCGGTCCTAAGTCTCCTGGTCGAGGGCGGCGCCGCCACCTGGTCTCACTTTATCCGCCAAAAATGCGCCCAGGAGCTCCTGCTCTTCCAGGCGCCCAAGATCCTCGGCGCGGACGCCCGGCCGCTCTTCTCCGCGCTTGGCCTAAGCCGTATTCCCCTCGAGGGGCTCAAGCGCTACGCCGTCGAATGGTTGGACGAAGATTTGCTGGTCGCCTACCGCTTCGCCTGAGGCCTCCCCTTGACTCCCTTCGGCCGGCCCGCTAGCCTGCGCCACCTATGTTCACCGGCATCGTCGAAGGCCCTGGAGTCGTAAAAAAAGTCGAATCGTTCCAGACTCATACCCGTCTGGAGGTCGAGTGTCCCTTTAGCCTGAAGGGGACGAAGATCGGGGATTCGATCGCCGTCGACGGCTGCTGTTTGACCGCGACCCGGCTGCGCGGCAAGACCTTTTCCGCGGACATTTCCCCCGAGACCCTCCGGGTCACGACCTTGGGCCGGTTTAAGAAAGGCCAGCGAGTCAATATTGAGCGCCCCCTGCGTCTGGGCGATCGGCTGGGCGGCCACATCGTCCAGGGCCACGTGGATGGGGTGGGGGTGCTGGCGAAAAAGAAATTCGTCGCCGCCAAGCCCGACGCCTACTGGTTGCTCGAGGTCCAGGTACCGAAGGCCCTGCGCCCCTACATGGTCGACAAGGGCTCGGTCACGGTCGACGGCATCAGCCTGACGGTCAACGCGGCCAAGCAGGACCGCATCTCGCTTTGCATCATCCCCCACACCCAAGAGAAGACCACGCTGGTCGACAAACCCCTCGGGGCGCCGCTGAACCTCGAGGCGGATATCCTCTTGAAATACCTTGAGAAAATGTTTAAAGCTCGAGGCAAGCGCCGATAGGATTTTTATGAGCACCGACATCCTCGAATTTCACCGCAGTTTCGAAAAGGTCAAGGCCGCCCTCGAGGACTACAAGGCCGGTAAGATGGTCATCCTGGTCGACGACGAAGACCGGGAGAACGAGGGCGACATCGCCATGGCCGCCGAGGCCATCACCCCCGAGGCCATCAACTTCATGGCGAAGCACGCCCGCGGCCTGATCTGTCTCTCGCTCACCGAAGAGAAGTGCCAACAGCTCAACCTGCCGATGATGGTCCAGGACAATAGCTCGCTCTACGAGACGGGTTTCACCGTCTCCATCGACGCGCGCCACGGCACCACCACCGGGATCTCCGCCGCCGACCGCGCGGTGACCATCCTCACCGCCATCAAGGACGACTGCAAACCGGAGGAACTGGCCCGACCCGGACATATCTTCCCGCTGCGCGCCCGCACCGGAGGCGTCCTGGTTCGCACGGGCCAGACCGAGGGCTCGGTCGACCTGGCCCGCCTGGCCGGCATGAAGCCTGCCGCGGTGATCTGCGAGATCATGAACGAAGACGGCACCATGGCGCGCATGCCCGACCTCGAAAAATTTTCTGAAGAGCACGGGCTGAAAATCGTCTCCATCGCCGACCTCGTCCGTTACCGTTTGCAAAAAGAGAGCCTGGTGCGGGTCGCCAGCGAGGCCGAGCTCCCCACCGCCTTCGGCAAGTTCAAGATCAAGGTCTACGAGAACGACGTCGACAAGAACCACCACGTCGCCCTGGTGAAGGGCGAGATCGGCCCCGAAGACGAGGTCCTGGTGCGCGTGCACTCCGAGTGCCTGACGGGCGACGCCTTCGGTTCGATGCGCTGCGACTGCGGCGCCCAGCTGCACCGGGCCATGGAGATGGTCGAGGAGGCGGGGAAGGGCGTGATCTTGTATATCCGTCAAGAGGGCCGAGGGATCGGCCTGCCCAACAAGATCAAGGCCTACACCTTGCAAGAGAGCGGCCTGGATACGGTCGAGGCCAACGAGAAGCTGGGCTTCAAGCCCGACCTGCGCGACTACGGCATCGGGGCGCAGATCCTGGTCTCGCTGGGCGTCGGTAAGATCCGGCTGATGACCAACAACCCGAAGAAGATCGTCGGCCTCGAGGGCTACGGCCTGAGCATCGTCGAGCGGGTCCCGATCGAGATCGCCCCGAACCGCTCCAACCTGAATTATTTGACGACGAAGAAGGACAAGCTGGGCCATCTGTTAAAGAAGGTATAGGGCGAAATGGGCAAGACCGAACTCAACCCCAAACAACTCGACGCCCGCGGCCTCCGCGTGGCGGTGGTGGCCGCGCGCTACAATCCCAAGGTCGCCGACGGCCTGCTTAAGGGGGCCCTGTTGGCTTTGCAAGAGATGGGCCTCCCGGAGACCGAGGTCGATATCTTCCGCGTCCCGGGCGCCTTCGAGCTCCCGCTTCTGGCCCAGCAACTCGCCAAGACCGGAAAGGCCGACGCGGTCGTTTGCTTAGGCGTGGTCATTCGGGGCGACACCAGCCACTTCGACTATGTCTGCGAGGGGGTGACCCAGGGCCTGATGCGGGCGACGCTCGAGACCCAGATCCCGATGGCCTTCGGGGTCTTGACGACGGATAATGAGGCTCAGGCCCTTGCGCGGGCCGGCGGCGATGACCATAACAAGGGACGGGAGGCCGCTTTGACCGCCGTCGAGATGGCTCTTTTAAAGAAACGGATTCATCATGGGTAACCGACGCAAGGCCCGCGAAGTCTCGCTGCAGTTGCTCTACGAGACCGAGCTGGCCCACAAATCCGGGAAGGAAGTCGCCGAGAGGTTTCTCAAGGACCCCTACTGCCTGCTGCTCGAGGGCAGCGACCTCGCCCCGGCCGCCCTCGAGGAGGTGCGGGATTTCACGCGCCAGATCACCGAGGGGGTCGGCAACAACGTCCACGAGATCGACCGGCTGATCGAGGGACACTCCACCCATTGGAAGGTCTCCCGCATGGCCTCGGTCGACCGCAATATCCTGCGGATGGCGGTCTTCGAGTTGCTGTATTGCCAGGATATTCCGGCCTCGGTCACGATCAACGAGGCCATCGAGATCGCCAAGAAGTACGGCACCGAGGAGTCGGGGGCCTTCGTCAACGGAATCCTGGACCACATCGCCAAAGAACTGAAAAAAATGTAGGGGGAAGGACGGCGCCCATGATCCAGCTCAAGATCACCAGCGACCCGATCGACGAGGTCGAAAACCACCTCTCCATGGTCTTGGCCTACGCCGATATCCGGCCCTTGAAAGGGCAGGCGGGAATGGTCGACTGGCGCCTGAACGGCGCCCTCTCCGAGTTGATTCTCAAGGAGCGTTTCGACGGCAAGCGGGGCGAGGCCCTGCTCATGCCCCTGCACGGGCGGCTGCACGCCAAAGAGCTGATTGTCCTGGGCCTGGGCAACCAACAGGAGATCCAAGACCAAGAGCTCCCGCGCTTCGTCTCGATGATCCTCGACAAGCTGCTGCTGAAAAAGGACCGTTCCTTCTGTCTCTCGCTCAGCGACTTGGCCAAGGGGATGTTCGAGTGGCGCAATTCGGTCCGACTCTTCATGTCGATGCTCTCGGGGCGCAGCGAGGACTACCATATCTCGCTGGTCGAGCCTCGGGAATACGTCGACGACGCCCGGCGGCGGCATATGGACTTCGCCTACGACGTCCAGGTGCAGTACCGCTGAGTATAAAAATCCCTTTGTTTTTTCCGCGGCATCCGTAGGGGCCGCTCGAGAACGGCCCCTACGGCGCTTGCTTCCCGACGAGATTTTGTCCTAGTACTCACCCCGCCATGGACAAGCTAGCCCCCGTCATCGCCGCCCGCGACCTGCGCAAGAGCTTCAACGCCTTCGAGGCGGTGCGCGGCATCAACTTCCAGATCGCGCGCGGGGAGTGCTTCGGCTTCCTCGGTCCCAATGGCGCGGGGAAGACCTCGACGATGCGCATGATTTACTGCTTCTCCCCGGTCAGCGCCGGCCGCCTGACCGTCCTGGGCCGCGACGTGATGCGCGAGGCGCGCGAGATCAAGGCGCACTTGGGCGTGGTCTCGCAAGAGGATAACCTCGATCCCGACCTGAGCGTCCTGCAAAACCTCCTCCTCTACGCGAGCTATTTCGACATCCCGAAGGCCGAGGCCAAGCGCCGCGCCGAGGAATTGCTGCAATTCTTGAGCCTGCAAGAGAAGCGCGACCAGAAGATCGACAAGCTCTCCGGGGGAATGAAGCGCCGCCTGATGATCGCGCGGGCCCTGATCAACCGCCCGGAGGTCCTGATTCTCGACGAACCGACCACCGGCCTGGACCCGCAGGCGCGGCATTTGATCTGGGACAAGCTGCGCGCGCTGAAGGCTAGCGGGGTCACGATGGTATTGACGACGCATTACATGGAGGAGGCCCAGCGCCTCTGCGACCGGCTGGTCATCATGGACCACGGCAAGATCCTCACCGAGGGCAGCCCCGCGGCTCTGGTGGAAAAGTTGGTCGGCCGCGAGGTGCTCGAGGTCCGCGCCGCCAACGGCCTGCTGAAGGCCTTGAAGGGCAAGATCGACGCCCTCGAGTCCGGGGCGGGCCCCCGGCACCGCGAGACCGAGGTCGTGGGCGACACGATGTACGTGATGATCCGCGAGAAAAACGGGACTCTCTTGGAGAAGATCCCTGAGATCCAGCAGCTGGACTTTCACCTCCGGGCGGCCTCGCTGGAGGACGTCTTCTTGAAGCTGGCCGGAAGGGAATTGAGGGATTGAGCGCCATGTTCAGCTACCGCATCTTCAAAGTCTGGCGCCGCGACTTCATCGTCTGGCAGAAGTATTTCATGGCCTCGCTCGCCGCGAATTTCGCCGAGCCGCTGCTCTACTTGCTGGCGATGGGCTACGGGCTGGGCAAGCTGGTCCCCGACCTCAACGGCATGACCTACGCCGAGTTCATCGCCCCGGCCATCCTGATCACGACCGTGATGAACGCATCGAGCTTCGAGACCACCTT
>JADYZQ010000154.1 GCA_020853015.1 Deltaproteobacteria bacterium | reverse complement strand
CGGCGAAGACGCCGCACTTGGCGGCGACATGGTGGAGCTTGGAGCCGTCGAAGTGCAGCTGGCCGACCAGCTTGGGCTCGGCGCCGACCTTGATCATGCACTTGTCGATGGTGGCGCCGGTGCCGGAGGCGCACTTGTCGTTCATCGAGGTGATGGCCTGCTTCTGCCCGGTCTCTTCGTTTTCTTTATAGATGATGATCTTCGCGTCCTGGCCGCCCAGCTCGACGACGGAGCCGACGTCGGGATGCAGTTTCTCGACGGCCAGGGTGACCGCGTTGACCTCTTGGACGAACTTCGCGCCCAGCGGCTCGGCCAGGGGGCCGGCGCCGGAGCCGGTGACGAAGAGGCGGATGTTCTCTTTGGGGACGTCCTGAAACTCGTGGCCGATGCGCACCAGAAACTCCATCACCTTCTCGCCCTGGCGGGTCTCGTGGCGCTGGTAGTCGCTCCATAAAATTTCGAGGCTTTGCGGGTCGACGACGCAGGCCTTCACGGTGGTCGAACCGACGTCCATGCCGATCATGAGGTGACGAGGTGCCATGATTATTCCCTAAATGCTGCGTATTGAATATCGAACAAAAATAGACTCACGTGTCATTTTTACACCGGAAAAAACTCGCGTCGGTACCGCGAACTAGACTCGTGTGTCATTTTTGTAGGGGAGAATTTGGTACAGGCGGCCCAAGAAGTCAAATCGAAATTTGACCTAAGTCAAACTCTCTTGAAGAGCTGAATCAGGAAGATCAGGACGAGGGCGCCGACCAAGGCGGTGACGAGGGATCCGATCGTCCCGCCCGCGGAAACGCCCAAGGTGCGAAAGAGGAAGCCGCCCACGAGGGCGCCGACGATCCCGACGACGACGTTGCCGACCGCGCCGAAGCCGCGGCCGCGCATGATGAGACCGGCGAGCCAGCCGGCGACAAGTCCGATGAGGATGAACCAGAACCAGTGCATGGGGACTCCTTACGGATCAATCTTCCAACTCACCGCCGCGGCGCCTTCCTTCGCGCCCGAGATCTCCGCCTCGGCGCTTTGCAGAAAACATAAGGCCTCTTTGCCCTCTCGACAATAGTAAAAGGTGCCTTGCAGCAGGTAGCGACCACCCGCTTGCAAGGCCGGCAGGGAGAGCTGCTTGGCCAAGAGCTCCGCGCGCGGATAGGCGCGCAGCAAGTTAGCCCCCTCCGGCTTGAGCTCGAAGAGCCGCAGGGCGCTGGGCGCCTCGGCGTTGAGCTTCCACCCTTCCGGCAATTGCAGGGACCAAGGAATGGGAACCCCCGCGGCCAAGGCGAGCCGCTCGCGGGTCTTGAGATTGGGGAGCTTTTCGGCGGGCCGGGCGGAGGGAGTCGCCGAGGGCAGGCGCAGCTCCAGCGTCGAGACCGTCTGCGTCGCGGGGTCCAGGACGCGGATCGCGTGGTTATTGGTGTCGGCGACAAAGAACTTCTCGCCGACGCGGACGATCGCGTTGGGCTCGTTGAAGCGGGCCTGCGCGAAGGGACCGTCCTCGCGGCCGCGCGTCCCGTTTCCGGCAACCGTAGTCAAGAGTCCCGTCGCGGGGTCGTAGCGTCGGATCGCGTGGTTGTAGCTGTCGGCGATGTAAATTCCCGAGGTCTCGGCCCAGACGCCCAGCGGGTGCTGGAGGCGCGCTACGCCCTGCTTGCCGTCCTTGAAGCCGAAGTCGAAGAGGCCCGTGCCGATCAAGGTGCGGACCTTCGCCAGCAAGACCTTGTAGTCCGGCACGTAGGCGAGCTCGCGCAACGAGCTGGTCTCGGAGTCGACGAAGTAAAGCCTGCCGTCGAAGGCGCTCAGGCCGCTGGGCTGGGAAAGGGAATTGTCGGGATAGGCGCCGTCGTCGATGGACTCGCGGCCGTTGCCGGCGAGGACCGTCAGCGTTTGCGTCGCGAGGTCGTAGCTCCAGAGCTGGTGGGCGCCGGCCATGGCGATCGCAATGGTACCTCTGTCCGGATAGAAGGCGAGATCCCAGGGGCTGGACAAGGGCGTCTGTAGCGCGGGCTGTCGCTGTAGAGGCTGGACACGTCCAGCCCCTACGGATTGGGCGCCGGTGCCGGCGATTGTGTTTACTTTTCCGGTCTCCAAATCCACGACGCGCAGCAAGTGATTCTCGGTGTCCGCGACATAGAGCTTCTTATCTGCATACAAAAGACCCTGCGGCCCGCGGAACCGCGCCTCCGCGAAGCTGCCGTCGCGCGCGCCTGCCTCCCCTTCCCTGCCGATCTCCGTCACCACGGTGCCGTCCAGCTGCAGGCCCAAGATGCGATGCCGGTTGGAATCGGAGACGAAGACTCGGTCCAAGTCGGGCGCGTAGGCCAGTTTGCCGGGAAATCCTAGCAAGGAGGGTGGCGCCTTCTCCTTCTCCAGGGCCAGCGGCAAGGGGTCGGAGCGGAATTTCCCCGCGTATTCCTTCCTCAAGCGCAGGATATCCTCGCGCAGCTCTTGATAGTGGCCCTCGCCGCTGTAGGCCCGGTCCACCTCCCCGTCGGGATTGATGAGGAGGAAGGTCGGCCAGGCGCGGGTGCCGAAGGCGTTCCAAATTTTGAACTCCGCGTCGTTCACCACCGGGTGCTCGATCTCGTAGCGCAGCACGGCGGCGCGGATGTTTTCCAGGTCGCGCTCGTTGTCAAACTTGCCGGAGTGGACGCCGATCACTGTCAGTTCGTTGCCGAACTCCTTCTCCAATCGGTGCAGGTCGGGCATGACGTGCAGGCAGTTGATGCAGCAGTAGGTCCAGAAATCGACGAGCAGGATGCGCCCGGCAAGGTCTTCGGGCTTAAGCGGACGCGAGGTATTGAGCCATTGCGGCTCGGTGCTTAGGGCCCGGTGGGCGGCAGAGACCTGACGAGCCTCTTTTTGAGCCGGGCTCGAGTTGGGCGACGAGCAGGCGGTTACTAACAGCCCCAAAGCCAGGCTTAAGGCTAACTTAATATTTTTAAAGCACATTTTGCTTGCTCCGTCTTCCCTTCCCCTTCCTCACTCCCTCTCTCTATTTACCGTCTTGGGATGGATTTTGATGCCCTTCTCCGCAAAAAGTATCCAATACAAAGCGAAATGCCCGTTTCAAATTCCATAAATTAGAATATTTTGTTTGAATTTGTACGTATAAATTTTATATTTATTTCAGAAAATTAATTTAAAAATTAAATAATTATAATTACTTAAGTCTATTTTTTCTTCTGGCCCCATGCTTGCATTTTCCCATCCTTGTGGCCCTAGGCCCAAGGAGGAATCGATGAGGTTTTCATTCCCATCGCCTGGCACCGGATCGTCCGGCGGCACCCCCTGATTCATCAATAGAGCGGTTCTCAATTCACCGCATGAGGGTTAAAATGTCCTTCGACGCTTGACCCTCGGGAAACGGAGCTAAACATGAATTCCGATCCGATTTCGAAAAAACAGGTCTATACCGATCGCTACGGAGAGGTCCCCGCGCAAAATCAGCCTCAAGGCGATTACGAAGGCTTCGACGTCAACGGCGTCCAGGGCCGCCAACATCCCGACGCGATCAACCCCGAGGCCTACGCCGACATGGCCTCCGGAGAGTTGGGCGGGGGCGTGGAGGACGCGGACCTATTTTCGGGGATGAGCGAGGAAGAGTACGTCGCCCACTACCGCAACAACGTCGCCCCGGGCAACCGCCGGGAGGCGGAGGCGCTGATGCAGGAGATGGGGGAACGCGGCGAGAGGGTCTTCGACCCGCGCAAGGCGCTCTCAGAGCTCAAGGCCGAACTGAACAAGTCCGAGAACGCCCTGTTCCTCGACGAGGACGCCAATGAGCATTTCACCGGCAAGATCCGCGAGCTCGAGCGACTCGTCGGCAAATCGGGAACGGACCCCGAGGAACTGCAGGACCGCATCGAAGGCTTGCGGGACGAATTGATGGGCGCCATCGAAGAAGGCCGCGGCACCCGGCAGGAAAAAATATCGACGATGAAGGGCATGACCGAAGACCTGCTCGAGAGCGTGGAAAAATCCCGGATCCCCGAGGAAAAAAAGTCCCAGCTCGAGTCCAGGCTCAATGAATTGAAGAGCGATTTAAAAAAATCCAATGTCGATATCGAGACGGCTCGGGAAGAGCTGGAGGCCGTCCAAAAGGACCTCCGGAAGGAAAAGAAGATCGACGAGATCAAGGACAAGCTCGAGACGCTTCCCTCGAAGATCCCGGGCGAGGGTCATCACAAGGAGGAATCCGCCATCCTGGCCAGCAAGATCGCCCAGGCCGTGCGCACGGACAACTGGGACGACGTCCGCAATTTCTTGACTCACTATCGGACCAACGACCTGAACAAGCCGAACAATTTCATTCCCCAGTTGATCGGCACCATATTCATGGACTTGGCGGGCTCGGACGAGGCCAAGCTCGACGAGATTTTGTCGGTCTTTCCTGCGGAGATCCGGACCCTCATGGCCGACGTGGCCCCGGGCGACGACCCGAACAGCACCGAGCACCTCAACGAGCCGGCGAAATACAAATATTACGGCCGTCCGAACGCCACGGCCGACCGCCTGCGCGCGAGTCGCATTGACGAGGCGGGCGAGCACCTGGGTGAAATCGAGGAATCCGCCCTATCGCGGGACTAAGGCGCCGTCCAATCCGCCTCGACCACTTCCACCGGCAATCGATACAGGCGAAAGGCCTCGCCTTTTTTGACGCCCGCCTTGGCCTTGGCGAAGGCCAGCAGATACCTTTGGGTCCGCGCCTCCCCGGGCAGCACCACGGCCTCCTTGGCGCCCGACTTCAGCAAGATCGCGTCCCGCGCCGGGGAAACCGAGCCCCAGCGCTCGATCGGCAGGGGGGCGCCCGTCGCGCTTAGGTAGATTTTCATCCCCGCCAGCTCCTCGCGAAGGATGGGCCGATGCCGTAGATCCCGAAAAAACGCCAACTGCAAATTCGCGGCGATCTCTTCCGCCAAACTGCTCTTCTTCGGCGCCAGGCTGCCCATGCAGCCGCGCACCTCTTCCCCGCGCTTGGCGGTGACGAAGACTCCCATCGGCCCGAGAAACACGCTATCCAAACCCTCCGGCATCGCCACGGCCTCGCCGAAGGCGCGCCGGACGGCAACGTCGACGACGGCCGCCAGTTGGGCCCGCAATTGGGGCGAGGATCGAATCGCGCGGAGGCGAGAAAGCGGGTCCTCTTGGCCGAGGCAAAGGCTCGAGGATAGCAGCAGGGAAATCCACGAAAAAAATCCTACGAAATATGGAAAAAGCAAGCTTCGCATCGTCTTCCGTAATAAGACCGATCTGCCATCCATCCCAAGGGTCCAGGCAATCAATCTAAAAAAGAATTTATTCTCGCCGAAATAAACCCGATTCCCTACACCACGGCTCGATAGTCATGGTCCCGCAAAAAGAGGCTATCATAGACGCGAAATCGGGGGGCGGGAAGGGTATTCCTGGAGGGACCGAGGACTGTCTGAGCCTTCCTTAAAGCCTCTGGGGAGGTGAAATATGGGGGAGCGCGGGCGAGCTTTGGGAGGAGCGCAAGAACGCCTATCATGAGGTGGCGAGTTCCGCAGGGCCCGGAAGGAATACCCTTCCCGCCCCCCGATTTCGCCACCTTAAGGGAGACGGCGGAGTTGGGCGCCTGGGAAGTAGTGGCGGAGGATCTCGTCGAAGCGAGAACCGGAGAGGGCCATGCCGCGGGCGCCCCATTGGCAGAGGCCGACGCCGTGCCCCAATCCGCGGCCGTGAAAGGCCGCGGCGCCCTCCTCCACCGCGACGTCGAACCAATTGCTCTTCACCAGGTTCCACCCCAGGGCCTTCCCGATGCGAGAGAGAAACTCCATCGTGGCGATCTCCCCCGAGCGCGGCCCCGCGAGCCGCAGGGAAAAGGCGCGCCCCCCCGGCTCGCGGTCGTCGGCGGCCAGACCGTGCAGCGGGATGCTCGCGCGCAGCCGGTCGTCTTCGGCCAAGGCGGCGGAGATCTTCTCCAGCGGAATTCGGCTGGACCAGGACGAGTGCGGCGAGGCGGCGCAATAATCCCGATCGTCCACGCCTTGCAAATAAGGCAAGGGCCGCCCGCCGAAGACCCGGTGGTTGGCGCTGGTATGCCCGCCGCAGGTGGAGTGAAAGAGCCCCTCGATGGGCTTGCCGCCGTGGCTTAGCACCAGCGAACGGGTGGCGCGCAGGGCCTCGTCGCGGGCCCCGGACTCGGCCGCGAGGCCGCCGTAGGTCTGGCAATGCGTGAGATCGCAGAAGTCGAAGCCTTCCTTCGCGTGCCTTCCGCGGTGAGCGAGCGCGTAGGAGCGAATCAGGACCGCCTGGGCTTTTTGGGCTTCCAACGGAAAGTCCTCCGGCAGCTCCGACGCCAAGACCCCGCGAACGTAAGCGTCCAAAGGCAATAGCTCGACAAATTCAAGCGTCCCCGCCTTGGAACGAAGCCTCAGCTCACCCGCGAAGGACCGGGAGACGCCGCCCGCGGTGACCTTCAACGGACCTTCCGAAGTGCGGAGCCTCAACTCGGAGAAGCGCCGGCCGTCCAACTCGACACCCTTCTCCAATGCCGAGGCCGTCGCACCGGAGGCGGCCGGATAGCGCTCGAAGGCGTCGGCGCGAAAGACCTCCAAGCCCGCAGCCTCCACCCTTGCCTGCGTCGCGGAGGTCTTCGACAGGACCTGGACGCGAAACAAGGTTTCTTTACCGGAAGCGGCGCCGGCACCCAGGAAAAACCCGCATAAGGCCCCGAAAAAGAACGTCAACAGTCCTTTCCGGCGATTTTTTCCGCAGCGCCTCACGGCAGCACCCCAAACTCCTTCGCCGCCCGGAAGATCGCCTCCGCCAACGCCGCCGCCTCGTCGAAGCCGTGCGCCTCGGTGAGAAAGACCAGCAGCGCCCAGCGCGGCCGCGCCGGCGGGTAGGCGCCGAGGAACCAGCCGTTGGTCTTATAGGCCGTGCGCAAGGCGTCGCCCGTGCCGGTCTTGCCGAGGATCTCCAAATCCAAGACCCCTACCCGCTTGGCGGTCCCCTCGCGCACCGCGCGACGCAGGCCCTGGCGGATGGGCGCGAAGTCCGGGCGATCCAGCTTGTCCAGATAGCGCAGCCAAAAGGCCTTCACCTCCTCCGGCGTCGCCGCGAAGGCCGGCAGGTCGCCGATCGCGAGGTCGGCGGCGTCCTTGGCTTGCTCCGGCGCCTCGGGGAGCCGGGCGGCGCCGGAGAATCCCTCCGCCGCCAAGGCCTGACGGAGGGCCGGGTAGCCCAGCTGCGTCCCCAACCAGGAGAAATAGAGATTGCAGGACTGCCCGAGGGCCATGGCCAGGTTCATCTCGCCGTGGCCCTTGCGGGTCCAACAGTACCTTCGCCTGCCGCCGAGGCGGTCGCGGCCCGTGCAGCGGTATTGCCACTCCCGTCCGGAGCGAAGGGCCAGCTCGGCGGTCAACAGCTTGATCAGGGATCCGGGGAGGAAGGGCTGCTGCAACAAATCCGGATTGCCGAAGGTCTCGGTCTCGCCGCTCTCGCGGTCGATCCAGAGCACCAGGCCATCCCGGCGCTTGAGGGCGCGCCGCACCTCGCGTCGGGCCTCTTGGACAAACAAGGCGTCGTCGGGGACGTCCGGCTCGGCGCGAAGCGCCGGAGCGGCGACCATGGCGAAAAGCAGGAAAATCCAGAAAGGACGGCTCACGCCTCTTTCTCTTGCGGCGGCCGCGAGGCCTCGCCGCGCGGGATGAGGAAGGCAAGCACCAGGAAGAGCACGACCGCGATCACGCCCAAAATCTCGAGGCGCGCGACGCGGCTTAAGTTGGAAAGCTTGGCGAAGAGCGGCAACCCCAGCGTCGCGCCGGCCATCCCCAGGTAGGACAGCAGTCCCATCCCGTAGGTGCCGGTGAAGAGGATGCCGAGCAGGAAGCTCGCCGTCACGAGGCCCAAAAGGAAGCCCGCCATGGGCCGGACGTGGACGAAGACGCCCAAGGCCAGCGGCAGGACGAGGCCCAGCAGAACCAGCGCCAGCGCGGGGTGGCAGAAGCGGTCGCGCTGCGAGACCCAGTAGAGCGCGGGCAGGAAGACGCCGGCGAAGAGCGCGACATAGGTGTAGGGATGCGTGATGACCACGCCCAAGGCGGCGTAGTTGCTTTGCAAGAGGTAGTACTGGATCGCCGCCCGCCCCACGGCCAGAAGCGAGGCGAAAAACAGGGCCCGCTCCCAAATCTCCGCTTCCGCGCTCTCGCGGCCCAGCCACTTGCCGCCCGGCAGGCAGCTGTTGAGCAGGGCCAAGCCGTAGACCAGGCCCGCCCAGACGCCGCCCAGGCGCAGCGCGATCACCAGGCCGCCGGCCAGAAAGGCCGCGGCTAGCAAGGCGCTCAAGCCCTGCGGGTAACGGCAGCCCAACAGGGCGAAGACGATCCAAGCCACCGCCGCGCCGACGGGATAGGCCAGCGCGGTCTGCCAGTCGAGGTTGAAGGCGTAGCGCGCGAGGGCGTAGGCCACCGCGCCGTGGACCGCCGCGAAGATCAGGGCCACGACCAATTTGCCGGCGGAGCCCCCCTCGCCCTTTCCTCCCGCCATCGAGAAACCGGCGCCGATCGCCAGCCCCAGCAGGGCCAGGGCGGCGGCCAGGAGGTAGGCGGAGTGCAGGACCGCGAGCGATTTGGAAAAATACAGGGCCGCGGCCAAGTTCACCGCGTAGGCCCCGGCGAGCGCGAAGGAATTTTTAGAGAGGGCGTTCGACATCGTGTTTCTCCTTGCCCCAAATCTCGATGCGCAGCTGCTG
>JADYZQ010000153.1 GCA_020853015.1 Deltaproteobacteria bacterium | reverse complement strand
AGCCGGAAGGTCGTGCCCTGCCCGACCCGGCTCTCCACCTCGACGCGGCCGTCATGCATGTTTTCGACAGCGGTCCGGACGTTGGGCAGGCCCAGGCCGGTGCCGCCCGAGTGCTGCTTGGTGGTGAAGCCGAACTCGAAGATGTGCGGAAGGTGTTCGGGCGGGATGCCGATGCCGGTGTCGGAGACCTCGATGACCACGTAAGGGTCCTGCGCATAGGTCCGCACCCGCAGCGTCCCGCCCCCGGGCATGGCGTGGCAGGCGTTGACCAAGAGATTCAAGACCGCGTTGATGAGCAGGGCCTCCTCGCCGCGGACGGTCAGGGCCTCGGAACCGAAATCCGTCTCCAGGCGTATCCCCTGCTTCTGCCGAGCGCCTTCGTTGAGGCGCAGGGCCTCGTTCAGCATCGGCTCCATCGAGAGGACCGTCACCTGCCGCGGGCTCCCCGCGGCGATGCGCCGCCAGCTTCGGTAAAAATCCATCACCTTGCCGACCGAGCTACCCAGGTCCCGCACGCGATCCGCGAAGGCGCCCCAACGCGAGGACTCCCCCGCAGCGCCCGGCGCCCCGACCAGGCGCTCCAGCAGCCCCTCCCGGAAGGAAAGATCCGAAAGCAGATTGCCGCCGTCGTGCAGGAAGCGCTCGGCCAGCTGCGACTTGGCCTCGAGCCTGACGTTCTGCTCCTGCAGCGCGGCGGCGCGCTGTTTCAGCACCTGCAGCTCGGTCACGTCGGTCAGGAAGTGCGCGATAAAGCCCTCTTCCCCGCCGAGATTCCGGGTCTCCATCCGCCAATAGGTCGCCTCGTTTTCCCCGCGCGACCAGACGAAGAGCCCCGCCTCGCTCGGATGCGGCTCGAAGACCTCCATGATGCGGATGTTGGCGAAATCGAGGAGCGTGGGCTGGAAGATTCGGCGGGCCGGGCCGTTCGCGTAACGGATCTCGCCCTGCGAATCGACGACCAAGACCGGATGCGGCGAGTTCTCGAGGACCTCGCGGAAACGCACCGGGTTGGGCGCGGTCACGGATTCCAAGCGGGGGCCGGCCGGGCGCGGAACCCCGCCTTCGTCCTTGGGCCGCTCGTTCATCACCACCAGGTTCTCCACGGCCCGCCGCGGCGCGCGGGGTGCACGGCCCGCAAAGGCCCAAGCAAAGTCGCCCCGAGGCCGCCAGGCGCCGAGATCCCCGCCGCCCCCGGACCGCGGCGCGGCGCCTGAGGCCAGGGCGCGGGAGTGCTCCTCGAGCCCGCGGGTCCAGGCCCCGAAGCCCCTCGGCTGAAGCGATTCGAAGATCCGACCGCCGACGTTGAAATGCAGCAGGGTGGTCAGGGAATCGAACAAGACGGTCGCAGCGTCCGCGGAAGGCCGCAGTCCCAAGGCGCTCTCCGCCCGGTGGGCGAGCAGCAGGGCCCCCAACATCGCCGTTTGGGGAATCGCCAGCCGCGAGACCGAGGTGAATCCCGAAAAGCGCGCGACGCGCGAGGCGCCGGGAGAGACGCCGTGCAGGGCGCGGAAGGCCGATTCGGAGGCCGCACCCGCGCCGCGCATCAGGCCGAGGGTAATGCCGTTGGCCAGCAGCTCGCGGCGAATCGATTCCGCGTCCCAGACCTGCCGCTCGCCGAGCGCCTCGCGCAGCGAGCGGTGGCTGAGGGTCAGGGCGAAGGTCTCGCCGCCCAAGCCGGCCAGAGAAGCCAAAGCGCGCGCCCGCCAGGCACGGGTCGCGAGGCCCGCCGGCGCCGCGGTGAGCCGCGCCAGGGTCAGCAGTCGAAGGCTTTGGAAGGCGCCGGCGCCAGCGGCGAAGCTCGCCAGGGTCGCGGGGTGCGAGACCTCGCGGGCGAAGTGCCGCAGCAGGAATTCGGCGCGGGGTCCGATGGGGCCGCGGCTTTGCAAGACGTCGCATTCCCGGTTCAAGTCCGCCCAGGCGGCGGCAGAGATCGCGCCCCGCCACTCGGGTTGATCTTGCAAGCTACGGCGCAGACTCAAGGGCAGGGCCGCCGCCAGAGCCGCATCGCCGGCGCCATGCAGGCGCCGCGACAGGTTCATGATACCTTGGAGGAATAAATCGGGGTTCGGCTCCGAGGCGAGCGCGACAAGCTCGGCCAGTGCGGCCGGCCCGATGCGTTTGGCCAATTCGGAACGGCGATAGAGTGGCAGGGCCTCGAGGCTCCGCGCCAGGGCCCGGGGGCCGGAATCCAGATTTTGGGAAATCGGTCCCGCCTCCTGCCAATCGGCGAGGCCCTCAAGCAAGGCGGCCACGAAGGCGGCGTGGCGCTCGACGGGAGAAAGTCGCGGCGCGTCAAATTCGGGCTGCAACCAAGCGGGCGCGTCTACCCTGAATCCTGCGGGTTGGAACCGTCCCAGCATGTGGCTACCTGCCCTGTCCTGACCCGTGCCCACCGAAGTGATGAATTTCCGTCGAGATTCGGATTATCACCCGATTTCCGGATAAGTTGTCTACACTTTTTTCCCGCCGGCGCGTCGGCATTTCCGGGTTGAAGTCCCCGTAATCGCGGGGCTATGTAGGAAGAGATGATGAAAGAGCGCCTTTTTTCCCTCTTGAACAAATACAATGTCCCCGGACCCCGCTACACCAGCTACCCGACGGTCCCGGCCTGGACGGAGTCCGTCGGCCCGGAAGACCAGCGCCAAAGCCTCCAAAGCCTGCGTCCCGGCGACCCCCTTTCGCTTTATTTCCACCTCCCCTTCTGCGAGCGGCTCTGCCATTTCTGCGGCTGCATGCGCGTGATCACCAGCGATCACAGCCGCTCAGCGCCCTACGTCGAGGTCCTGCTGCAGGAGCTCGAGCGCGTGGTTTCGGAGCTGCCCGCCAGCGTCCGCGAAGTGAGCCAGGTGCATTTCGGCGGCGGTACCCCAAATTTTTTACAGCCCGAGGAGATGCGCGCCATCATCGCGCGGGTCCGAAGTCGCTTCCGCCTGATGCCCGACGCCGAGCTCGCCATCGAGATGCATCCCCGCACCAGCACGCCGGCCTTCTGCGAGGCCTTGGCCGAGCTGGGCTTCAACCGAATCTCGCTGGGCGTGCAGGATTTCGACCCCAAGGTTCAAGCCCTCATCAACCGGCACCAAACTTACGAAATGACCGCGGAAATGGTCGCGCTGCTGCGCGGCTTGGGCTTCCGCTCCTTTAACTTCGATCTCATCTACGGCCTGCCCGGCCAGAGCCTCGAGGGCTGGGAGAAGACCTTGGCGCAGGTCCTGGAACTTAGACCCGACCGCCTCGCCGTCTACAGCTATGCCCACGTCCCCTGGAAGAGCGCGGT
>JADYZQ010000152.1 GCA_020853015.1 Deltaproteobacteria bacterium | reverse complement strand
TCATGCGCTCTTGGACCTGGAGGCGGCGGGAGAAGATCTCGACCAAGCGCGCGATCTTGGAGAGTCCGATGATCTTCTCGCGGGGGATGTAGGCGACGTGGCACTTGCCCCAGAAGGGCAGCAGGTGATGCTCGCAGAGGCTGTAGATCTGGATGTCCTTCACCACGATCATCTCGTTGTATTTTTCGGTGAACTTGGCGCCGTTGATGACCTCTTGCGGGTCCATGGCGTAGCCCTCGGTGAGGAACTTCAAGGCCCGCGCGACGCGGCCGGGGGTCTTTTGCAGGCCCTCCCGTTCGGGGTCTTCCCCGATTTCTTGGAGGAGCTGGCGAATTAAGTCTTCCATTCTCTTTCCTGTTTATATAGGAGCGTGGCTCGTTTTTTTCACCGATCGGGCCCTCCAGGGTGTAAAACCCGTCCGAGGCCTTGTCAACCCAAAGAAGGAAACCATGGTCGGCCGCATCGATCCCCAAGAGCTGAGCGAATGGCTGCGCTCCGGAAAAGACTTCCAGCTGCTCGACGTGCGCGAGCCCTGGGAGTTTGAGGCCGTCCACCTTCCCCAAAGCGTTCTGATCCCGCTGGGCCGGCTGCCGGGGCGCTTCACCGAGCTGGACCGCGGCAAGATCACGGTGGCGCTCTGCCACCACGGGGTGCGCAGCCTCCAGGCCGCGGCATTTCTTGTTTCCCAGGGTTTTGCGGATGTGCGAAACTTGGCGGGCGGCATCGACGCCTACGCCCTCAAGGCCGATCCCGAACTGCCGAGGTATTGAGACGATGGCCAAGGTCAAAGAGATTTACAACGCGCACCTGGTGAAGATCGACGAGCTCAGCTCGACCGTGCGCAATTTTCATTTCGAGTTCCCCGAGAGGCCGCGCTTCGACTATCGCCCCGGCCAATTCGTGATGGTGGAGGTGCCCAAAGAGGGCAAAACCTCCCGCAAACCCTATTCGATCGCCAGCCCGCCCCATTGGCCCAACAAAATCGAACTCTGCATCAAGAAGGTCGAGGGCGGCTACGTCTCGAGCTATTTCTTCGAGCTGAAGGAAGGCTACGTGATGCCGATGGAGGGCCCGCTGGGCGTCTTCAAGCTGAAGGATCCCCTGCCCCCGCACCTGCTCTTCGTCGCCACCGGTACCGGCGTCGCGCCGCTGCGCGCGATGATCCACACGCTGCTCAAGGACGGGCACCCAGGCAATATGACCCTGATCCTCGGCGTACGCTACGAGGACGAGGTGCTCTTCGACGAAGAGTTCAAGTCCCTCGCGGCCGCGCATACCAACTTCGAATACATCCCCACCGTCAGCCGCCCGCAGACCTGGCAAGGCGAGACGGGCTACGTCCAGGACGTCCTGCTCCGACATTACCCCAGTCCCGAAGGTCGCCAGATCTATGCCTGCGGCCTGGTGCCGATGATCAACTCGCTCTTGGAGACCCTCGGCAAAAGCGGCTACCCGCGCGAGACCATCCACTTCGAAAAGTGGACTTAGCCGGCCCGGGCCGCCGTCAACTCTTCCGTCACCCAAGGATCGCTTTCCGTGGCCAAGCTCCGCTCCAACGCCGGCCGCGCCGCCGCTCCCAAGAGCCGAGCGTAGGCCCAGGCCGCGTGGCCGCGGACCAGGGGCTCGGCGTCGCTCAAGGCGGGCACGAGGGCCTCGGCCAGTTCCGGACTTCGACTGTTGCCGATCGCCACGCAGACGTTGCGCAAAAAGCCGCGGCGTTTGGCGCGCAGGATCGCCGAGCCGGCGAATCTCTCGCGGAAACCCGCCTCGTCCAAGGCAAGGAAAGAAACCAAGGGCTGGTTGCGCACCCCCTCCCGCGGATAGAAACTCCCCTCCTCCGTCGGCCTACTGAAACGGTTCCAGGGGCAGACCTCCTGGCAGTCGTCGCAGCCGAAGATGCGGTTGCCGATCAGGGGCCTGAGCTCGCGGGGGATCGGCCCTTTCAGCTCGATCGTGAGGTAGGAAATGCAGAGCCGGGCGTCCAGCTGGTAGGGCGCGACGATCGCCCGGGTCGGACAGACTTCGATGCAACGGGTGCAAGTCCCGCAGCGGTCGGCCTCGGGCGCGTCGGGGATCCATTCAAGGTTGGTGAGTAGGACGGCCAGGAAAAAATAAGACCCCCGCTCGGGGTGGATGATATTGGTGTGCTTGCCCAGCCAACCCAGCCCCGCCCGCTCGGCCCAGGCCTTCTCCAGGATCGGTGCGGCGTCGACGCCGGCGTAGCAGGAGACTTCGGGGCGTCTCCCCCTCAGCCAGGCTTGAAAGTCGCGCAGTTTTTCCCCCAGGACCTCGTGATAGTCCCGGCCCCAGGCGTAGCGCGAGACATTCCCCGCTTCCGGCGCCTCGGTGTTGGGCAGGCCGCAGTCGTAGGGGTGGCCCAGGACGATCACGCCGCGCAGATCGCCGAGCAGCGACTCCGGATATAGGCGCTCGGCGCGGCGCCGCTCCAGGTAGCCCATGCTCCCCTGAAAGCCCTTCGCCAGCCATTCGGCGAAGCGCTCGCGGGCGGCGGCGCCCAAGGGCGGCCGCGCGAAGCGGACGATCTCGAAGCCCCGGCGGACCAGCTCTTCCCGCACTTCCTGTTGTAATTTGAGATCCGTCATTTTATGGAGGGCAAAAGGAGAGGAAAATGCTTCAAACTCTGCGCCTGCCCTTGGCCCTTTCGCTTGCCTGCGCGATGGCTTGGCTCACCGCCTGCTCCAAAGAACCCAAAACCGAGACTCTCGGCGCCCCGGTCGCCCGGAAGACCCTCGTCTCCGGCACCGTGGACTTGGCCGAGACCGCCAAGGCCCAGGCCGACCCGCTGGCCGTCCTCTTCGTCATCGCCCGCAACGAGCGGGGACAGATCGCGGCGGTCCAAAAACTCTTCCCGCCCTTTCAATACCCCGTTTCCTACTCCCTGACCGAGACCGACGCCATGATCCCCGGGACCGAATTATCCGGAAAACTCAAGGTCACCGCAAGGCTGGACAAAGACGGCAACGCCAACCCCGCCCAGCCCGGAGACGTTCTGGGCCGCAGCGACCGCGAATGGGTCGCGATCGGCGATAAGGACGTTAAGATCGTTCTAAACGAGCCGGTGCAGCCATAAAAAAAGGCGTTCTTGCGAACGCCTTCCAAAACTCGAAATCGGGCCCCTTAGGCGCCGTCGCTGCCGATGGCCTCGACCGGGCAGGCCTCGAGGGCCTCCTGGCAAAGCTTTTCTTCCTCGGGACTGCCGGGCTGCTTGTACACGTAGGAATAGCCGTTGTCGTCGTCGCGCTTGAAGTTGTCGGGCGCGGTTTCGCGACACAGGTTGCAGTCGATGCACTGGCTGTCGACGTAAAACTTGCCGTCCGGCTGCTTGGGGAGTTTGTCGTTTTTATCGGCCATGGTCGGAGGCTCCTCTAGGGCTACAAATAGGCATCTCCTCGCTCGAAGCCCCGGATCTAGCATGAAATAAAAAACCAAGACAATCGTATTTTAAGGGAAAATGCCCGCAAACCCAGGCCCATCAATCTCCTAGCCCAATCGCGAATTTTATGCGAAAACTTCTTCTCGGGGGGGGGCGAACGGCGGTTTTTTGAAATTTGGTTCCATGAGCAAGCATTCGAACAAGCCTGAAGTCCACTACGCGCGCACCCAGGATGGCTGGAAGATCGCCCTACACCACCATCCCGGCAAAAAGGCGCGGCATCCGGTGCTCTTGGTCCACGGCCTGGCGAGCAACTACCGGAACATGGACTTCCCCATCAAGGATTTAAGCCTCGCCCATCACTTAAGCAAGAAGGGCTTCGACTGTTGGATCGTCGACCTGCGCGGCTCGGGGCTAAGCAAGAAGGGCACCTTCCAGCCTTATAAATGGTACTTCGACGATTTCGTCTTCCAGGACCTGCCCGCGGCGGTCGATACCCTGACCACACTGACCGGCGCCAAGAAATTTCATTGGGTCGGGCACAGCCTGGGCGGGCTGCTGGCCTTCCCCTTCGCCCATAATTACCACCGCCGCAACGTCTTCCAAAGCCTCATCACCGTCGCGACCCCGGTGACGACCGCCTCGCGGCCGGGTTACTTCAAGATCACGCACCGCTTCGACCGGATCATCAAGCTCTTTCCCCGCCTGCCCTACAAGACGCTGTCCAAGATGGCCACGCGCTTCGTCGACTTGGTCCTGGGGCTGGAGGACAACGCCCTCTTCTCGCGCGAGAACATGACCCGCGAGATCCTGATCACCATCATGGAGCACGCGGTCGAAAGCGTGCCCACCAGCCTGATCCTGCAAATCCACGACTGGCTCAACCATCAATACTTCGCGAGCAAGGACAAGAAGATCGATTTCATGAAAAGCCTCGAGGAGCTGTCCATGCCCATCCTGATGATCGCGGGGTCGGTCGACAGCTTCACGCCGCTGGCGGACATCCGCCTGGCCTTCCGCCGCCTGCGCAGCGCGAAGAAGACCCTGATGGTCTTCGGCAAGTCCCGCGGGCACGAGCATGATTACGGGCACATCGATCTATTGCTGGGAAAAAACGCGCCGAAGGAAGTGTATCCGGAAATCGTGCGATGGCTGGAGGAACACGATTAATCCCCCACAAATTGCAAGGACGGCATCTCGGGTATCAACTTCTTCGCCGTCGCCTCCTCGAACAAGCGCCGCAACGCCGCCCTCCCCCGCTCCCCGTAATCCACCGTCAGCTCGTTCACGTACATCCCGACGAAGCGGTCGGCGGTCTTGGGATCCATGCCCCGGGCGAAACTCAAGGCGTAGTCGAGGGCCTCGGAGCGGTGGTCGAGGGAATACTGGATCGCCTTGCGGAGGATATCGCTGACCTTGAGGCAGTTCTCAGGCCCCAGGTCCTTGCGCACCACGTTGCCGCCGAGCGGCAGCGGCAGGCCGCCGGTCTTTTCGAACCACCACTCGCCCAAATCGACGATCTTGTGCAGGCCGCTCTGCGCGTAGGTCAATTGGCCTTCGTGGATGATCAGCCCCAAGTCGACCTTGCCCTCGGCGACGGCGGGAAGGATCTCGTTGAAGGGCATCACGACGTAATCGATGTTCGGCTCGTAGAGCCGCAGGGCCAGGAAGGCCGTCGTCATCAGGCCGGGCACGGCCACCTTCTTCTCGCGCAGCACCGAGGGCGCGAAGGGCTCGCGCGCGATCACCATCGGGCCGTAGCGGTCGCCCATCGAGCTTCCGGAAGGCAGCAATGCGTAGCGGTCGGACACCTGCGGGAAGGCGTGGAAGGAGATGGCCGAGACCTCATAGGTGCCCTTCAGCGCCTCTTGATTGAGGGTCTGGATGTCGGAGAGGACGTGATCGAAGCGAAACTCGCCGGTGTCGATCTTGTCCTTCGCGAGCGCGTAGAACATGAAGGCGTCGTCGCTGTCGGGGCTGTGGGCCACTCGGATCAATCGTTTTTGCATGGACGGGGCTTAAACCGGCCCCCGAAGGAAAGTCAAGGTCTCCACATCCAGCCCCGCTCGAGGCGGCCGAAGGCCTGGGTCAGGACCTCGGCGCGGCGCTCGTCCTCAAGCTCGACGCCGGCGTGCTTGATCAGGTGCTTTTGGATGTCGGTGAAGAAATCGCCCAGGTCGGCCAGGACCTGCTCGCGCAGCAGGTCTTTCAGCTTGTCCTGCCAGCTGTCGTAGCGGCGCGGATCGCGCCGGTCGAGCAGCCCCTGCACAAGGCTTTCCTTGAGGTCTTGGACATAGCCCTCGAAGGAGGGAAAAAAGGCCAAAAAGAGCGTCTCGGCCAGGTCCACCATGACCGCGTCGCGGTGCAGGCCGAGGGTCTTCATGGGCTCGCAGAGGACGCAGCTTTCCTTGAGGTGCTTCTTGCCGAAGTCCTCCATCAGGAGATCGAGGGTGTAGTCGAAGGCCTCGAGCTCGTGGAGGTGCTCGGAGGCCTGCGAGGCGCCCCGCTGCCGGCGCGGTCCGCCGGAGCGCAGGGGAATCACTTTTGCCGGTTTGGCCATGGCCGCCTTGCGCCGCAATTTAGCGCCCTCCGAAATTGGGTTTGCCCTTCTTGTTTACGTAGGCGTTGAGCCCTTCCTTGAAATCGTTGCTCGTCGATATCTCGATTATCGACTGGCGCTCCTCCTCGAGTTGCTCCTCGAGGGAATGGCTGAGCGCGGTGTCGATCAGGCGCTTCGCCCTCCCCAAGGCCAGGGTCGGCCCGTTGGCGAAGT
>JADYZQ010000151.1 GCA_020853015.1 Deltaproteobacteria bacterium | reverse complement strand
TCCTTCCCCTCGAGGCGCAGCAGCCCCGCCTCTTTCACCGCCTGCTCGGACTTGTATTTCATCAAATCGTCGAAGTGGTAGACCTCGGCGCGGATAAAGCCCTTTTCGAAGTCGCTGTGGATGACGCCGGCGGCCTGCGGGGCCTTGGCGCCCGCCGGGATGGTCCAGGCGCGGACCTCTTTTTCGCCGGCGGTGAAGTAGGTCGAGAGATGCAAGAGCTGGTAGCCCGCGCGCGCCATCCGGTCGAGACCGGATTCGTGCAGGCCTAAGTCCTCTAAGAAGGCCTTTTGTTCCGCCTCGGGAAGGTTGGAGATCTCGGCCTCGATGGCGCCCGAGAGCACGACGCAGGGAGCGCCTTCTTTTTCGGCGTGGGCCATGACGCGCTGGGCGGCCGGGCCGGGATGGGCTGCCTCGGCCTCGTTGACGTTGGCGACGTACATCACCGGCTTAAGGGTGAGCAGGAAGAGCTCGCGGATCGCGGCCTTTTCTTTGTCGCTTAGGCCCTGGCGCCGCACGGGCACGCCCTCGTTTAAGCCCTTCTGCACCTTTTGCAAGACTTCCACTTCGGCGAGCAACTCCTTGTCGCCGCTCTTCGCGGCCTTCCCGCTGCGCTCCAGGCGTTTCTCGACGGTGGCCAGGTCCGCCAGCATCAGCTCGGTGTCGATCACCTCGATGTCGCGGATCGGGTCGACGCCGCCCTCGACGTGGACGACGTCGGGGTCCTCGAAGCAGCGCACGATGTGCGCGATCGCGTCGGTGTTCTTGATGTTGCCCAAGAATTGGTTACCGAGACCTTCCCCCTTCGACGCGCCCTTCACCAGGCCGGCGATGTCGACGAATTCGACGGTGGTGGGGATCAGTTTCTGCGGCGGGATGTACTTCGCGATCTGCCCCAAGCGCGGGTCCTGTAGCGGGACGATGCCCACGTTGGGATCGATGGTGCAGAAGGGATAGTTGGCCGCCTGCGCCCCCGCGTGGGTCAGGGCGTTGAAGATGGTAGATTTGCCGACGTTGGGCAGGCCGACGATGCCGCAGTTGAATCCCATAATGGATGGCTCACTTCTTGCGTTGGATGACGTAGTCGCCGAGTTTCAGCAGGGCGGCCTTCGCGGGGCTCTCGGGCAGGGCCGCAAGCGACCGGCGCGCGTCGGCCGAGCGCCGCGCGGCTAGGCCCAAGGCGTAGTCGATGGCGCCGTACTTCTTCAGCACCTCCAAGACCTTCAAAAAGCTGTCGCGGCGCGCGCTGATCGTGCCGTCGCGAATCACTTCGCGCTCGGCGGGGGTGCAGCGCTCCAGCGCGTAGAGCAAGGGAAGGGTGATCTTGCCCTCCTTGAGGTCGACGCCCTTCTCCTTGCCGAACTCGGCCTCGACGCTGACGTAATCGAGGACGTCGTCGGCCAGCTGGAAGGCGATGCCTAAGTGCATGCCGTAGTCGGCCAGGGCCTTCTCTTGGTCGGGCGTTGCCCCGGCGAGGATGGCGCCGACCTGGGTCGCGCAGGCCATCAGCATGCCGGTCTTGAACTCGACGATCTTGAAGTATTCGGCCTCCCCCAGCCGCAAGTCGCGCGACTTGGTGATCTCGAGGACCTCGCCCTCGGTGGTGCTGGTGGTGGCGTCGGTGATGCTGCGCAATACTTTTAGATCGCCGTCGCGGGCGATCAGCGAGGAGGCCTGGCAGTAGAGGAAGTCGCCGACCAGGACCGACATCTTGTTGTCCCAGATCGCGTTGCAGGAGGGCCGGCCGCGCCGTAGCTGGGCGTTGTCGATCACGTCGTCATGGAGCAGGGTGGCGGTATGGATGAACTCGATGGCGGTCGCGAGCGAAAGGACGCGGGGCCCGCGGTAGCCCAGGGCCTGGGCGGCCAGGACGCAGAGGATGGGGCGCAGGCGCTTGCCGCCGCTCATCACGATATGGGTGGCGATCTGGGTGACCGAGGGGACCTGGCTCATCAGATTCTTTTGGATCTCAACCTCGACCGCCGCCAATTCATCCTTGAGCTGCAGGGCCAAGGCCTCCAGGGTGTCGCCCGGGGGCGGCTCGAGGGGGGCGGGGGATGGGACCGGACGGGAGGACATTTCGGAATACTCGCGATAAAATGCGTTCAATGGGAAGCGGGATTATCGTACGATGGCGCGCATCGCGCTAAAACCCCAAAATTAAAGCCTTTAGCCGCTATCGAGCGGGCAAAGGCTTGTCAAGGACAAGCATGCTGCGGATGCCGGCAAAATCGATCCATACCGAATCCATCCACCTCCCGGGGGGCGAGGCGGGGGTTCTCCTGCTCCATGGCTTCACGGCCACCCCCGATTCGATGCGTTATCTGGGGGAAAAGCTGAACCGGGCCGGCTTCACCGTCCTGGCCCCCATCCTGGCGGGTCACGGGACCCGGGTGGAGCACCTGGAACAGACCCAATGGCAGGACTGGTACCGCAGCGTCGAGGACGCCTTCCGCGCCCTGCGGGCCGAGTGTCGCGCGGTGATGGTGGCCGGCCTCTCGATGGGCGGCCTCCTGGCGGCCCACCTGGCCTTTCACCACAAGCAGGCGGTGCGGGCCCTGGGGCTGATGGCGACGCCGCTGTTCTTGGATGGATTTCTCGTAAAGGGGGTCTTTCCGGCGGTTTGGAAGACCCCGCTCAAGCATGTCTACAAATACCAGCCCAAGGGCATCGCCTCGATCAAGGACCCGGAGGCGCGGCGCCGCTACCAGACCTACCACAAGGTGCCGGTGGTCTCCGTCGCCAGCATGTTCGAGCTGCAGAAGACGGTGCGGCAGGAATTGAAGCACCTTCACCACCCCACGATTATCCTTCATTCCTTGCACGACGAGACGGTGCCCTACGGCAACTTGGACTACATCCAGGCCATCCTGCCCGGGGACGAGGTCGAGACGGTGACGCTCAAGAAGAGCAATCACATCATCACCCTCGACTACGACAAGGACCTCGTCGCCAAACGGCTGATCAAGTTTTTCAAGCGGCATCGAAAATAGCGTTGCGGAAAAAAAAGGGGCGGGACCCAAGGCCCCGCCCCTTCCCTCTGGCAGGATTCGAACTACTTGCGGCGCTGTGCCTTGCGCCACAACAGCGGGGCCGCCAGCCCGAGGCCGAGCAGGCCCCAGGACGCGGGCGAGGCCCCGACGGCATTCAGGCTACAGCCGAGCTTGCCGCTCCCTTCCAAGAAGGGTTGTCCCGGGTCGAAGCTTTGGTTGGGATCCTGCGGTTCGGGCGCGTCGCTCGGTCCCGGCGGAGGCGTCGGAGTCGCGGGAGGCGTGGGCGGCGGCGTCGGCGGCGGTGTCGGAGTGGGGACCGGGTCGCACTCGTCCTCGTCGAGGGTCGTTGCGACACCCGCGCCGCCCAGGTTCGGGACCGGCGGCGGGGTCTCGGGTTCGTCTTCCGGCGTGGTGAGATCCCCCGGAAATTGCGGCGGGGGCGGCGTGGGCGTGGGAACCGGGCGCGGCCGTATCCACGGGTCGCAGGGATTATAGGCGTGTCCCGGGCCGGCCTCGGCCCAACCGGCGCCCCCCAACAAGAGGGCTAAAGCGATCAATAAGGTCGTTTTTTTCATACGAGGATCCTCATGGCTCAAACTGGTGCGTGTCGACGGTGGTCTAGCGCGTGGATCGAGCGGTGAATGGAGTGCCCGGCGAACGGAAGGCTCGCCCCTCGATGCCCCGCTGTGAAGGACGGGGTCTCGAGGGGCGGGGATCGGCGCGAGCGCCGATCCCCTTGGGTTCATGTCTGGCCCCCCCAAACGCCCGGTTTTTTCGGCCGGGCGCCTCGGGGGGTGGGGGGTCTCCGGGAAGACCCCCCAGGGTTCACGATAATTCCCTCTTTGGAAGAGGGCTGGACTGTCGGGAAAATGAAAAAGCAACGCCTGTGCCAGAAGATCTTATTTGGAACGAAGTTTGCAAGTAGCTGAAATGTCAAAATAATTTTTTTAATATTCCAAAATCTTCGGAGACAAGACCCCCCAAATCGGGCTAAAATTTCAAAAAAATTTGAAATAATGTGAAATATGGAAAAACCCTTACCTCCCTATATTGCCGACCAACACCTAGGCGAAGGTGTCTGGGGCAAGGTCTATAAGGTCCACGATCAGCGGGCGGAGGATTTTGCGCTCAAGGTCCTCAAGGCGGAGACGCTGGACCGAGGCCCTGGTCTCGAGTCGGAGGTTCGGGTCTTGGCGCGCCTGTCCCATCCCAACCTCGTTCGAATTCTGGAATACCTGCCCCGGGTCGAGGGCCTGAAGGGGGTTGCCGAGTCGGGGCCCGGCCTGCTGATGGAATTCATCGACGGCCCCGACCTCACCGAGCGGCGAGCGGCGGATGCACCGGGAGAAATTTTGCCGTATTTCGTTCAGGCCCTGCGAGGGCTGGATTATTTGCACGCCCGCCGCCTGACTCACGGCGACCTGAAGCCGGGAAATCTCAAGCTCCATAAAAAAAAGCAGCTGAAGATCCTCGATTTCGGGCTCGCCGGCCGGGAGGTCGAGGAGGCCGGGGGTCTGCGGGGAACCATGGATTACATGGCCCCGGAGGCCTTGGCGGGCCGCCGCGGCGCCGCTTCCGACCTTTTCTCCCTGGCCGCGGTGTTTTACGAATGGCTGACCGGATCCTTGCCCTTCCCGCGAGGGGAGCTCGCCCAGCGGTTTGCCGAGCCCTCGCGACCGGCGTCCGAGCTGCGTCCGGACACCCCGCCCTTCTTCAGCGCGATCCTGCAACGCATGTTGGATCCCGATCCCGCGCGACGCTTCTCCAGCGCCGGGGCCGTACTGCGGGCGATCGGATTGCATCAGCCGAAACTGCTCGCGGGGCGCGGCTCCGACGAAGGTGCCGTCGCGGCCGAAGCCCGGATTCCCTTCGTCGGGCATGAAGAGCTCTTGGCGGCCTGGGAAACATCCCTGCGCGCCTGGGAGGATGGCGAAGGGAAAGCGCCGCTTTGGTTGTTGCGGGGACCGGCGGGCATAGGGCGGAGCCGCTGTCTCGACGAGATGCAATGGCAGGCGGCATTGCGGGAATACCGCGTCCTCGGCTGGACGCCGGGGGAATCCCTCGACGACTTGACGGCCCTCGCCGCCGCCGAGCCCGGGAGGACCTTGCTGGTCCTCAAGGAGCTCCACGACCTGCCTGCGGAGGCGGGGACGATACTGGAGAATTTCTTCGCCTCCTTGCCGGCGCGCGTCCCCCAGGCCGCGGTCGCGATGGAATGCGATCCCGATCGCATTTCTCCCGGACTCTGGCGCCGCCTCGAGCTATTGAGCGGGCGTTGGTCTTTCCGCGAGACCGAGCTCCAGCCCTTGAATCCCGAAGAGTCCGCGCGGTTTCTGCAAGAGCAGCTTTGGGAGCGGCCCTTGCCCGCGAAATTCCTGGCCGCGGCCCACGAGGCCACCCGCGGTTCGCCGGCGCTGCTTGCGGAAGTCGCCCGTTGGCGGCGCGGCCAAGAGGCTGCCGGCGAGCGCCGGCCCCGGTTGGAAGACTTCGAGCCCAATGAATTGCCGCCCTCTCAACAAGAATCGCTGAAGGCCCGTTGGTTCCGTTTGACCGCGGAGGAACGGGAGCTCTTGGGGGCCTGCTCCCTGTTGGCGGAAGGCTTGGCCGAGGAGGAACTTTCGCTTTTCCTCTCGCGGGAGGCGGGTTTCGAGTTGGAGGAACTCGCCGCCAAGGGTTGGATCGAGAGGCAAGGCGGGCCTTATCGCGTGACGCCGCCCCTGGCGCGCCGTCCGTTGCTGGGTTTGCTTTCGTCGAAAGAGCGGCAGCGCCTGGCCGAACGTGTCTTCGAAGCCTTGCGCGGCCATCCCGGCGCCGCGGCCTTCGCGCTGGCGCGCCTGGCCCGCGAGGCCGGGCGCACGGAGGACTATCTCCACTACGGCGCCCGCGCCGCCGAGGAGTTTCAGGCCCGCGGAGACGCCGAGTCGGCGGCTCGCCTGCATCGAGACCTCTCCGAGGCGGCAACCGCTCCCCGCGACCAGTCCTTCCATCTGGCTTACTTGGCCTCCGCCTTGAGCCGTTTGGCGCGCTTCGAGGAAGCGCACCAGGCCTACGAGCGCTGGTACGCCCTGGTCGAGGACGACGGAACGGGCGGCAAGGCGCTCAAATACCATTATCTGATCGGTTTGAACTTCCTGAACCAAGGCAAGCCGGTGCAGGCCGGGCGCCACCTGCGACAGGCCTTGCAAAGCGGCGACCCGAAGCGTTTCGAGGCCCATCGGCCTTTTTACCTGAAGGTCCTGACTTTGCTGGGCAAGATGGAGGAACAAGAGGGAAGGCGCGCCGAGGCCCGACGCCGCTACGAGGAGGGGCTGGCCCTGGCGGCGGAGCCCTCCTCGGAGAAGACCCAACTGCTGCGCCATCTGGGCCTGCTGGAGCTCGCGGAGGGCAAGAACGAGGTGGGACGCGCGGCCTTGGAGGCCGCCCTGCAGATGAGCCTCGACCTCGAGTACGACGAAGGCGTGGCGAACTGCGCTGCGGTGCTCGCCGATCTCGCCCACAAGGAGGGCGACTACGAGCGCGCCCTGCGCATCCACGAGCAGGTGATGCGCCTGGCGGAGAAACACCAGGACCCGCTCAAGCAGGCGCGCACCCACAGCAACATGGCCTCGGTCTTGATCGAGCTGGCCGATTACGGACACGCGGCGGAGCACGCCGAAAAGGCCCAGGCCGTCTTCGCCGCGCAGGGCACGGAGTTGGACCGGCTCGTCAACCGATTCCACTTGGCCACCCTCAAGACCTATCTGGGGCAATTTCAGGAGGCGCAGGACGCCGAGCTGCAGGAGTCCGTCCGGCGTCTCGGCCAGGGCGAGATCTTGGCCTACCTCGAGCGGCTGCGCGGCGAGGCGGCTCGGCTGCAGCGCGACTTTCAAGGGGCGCTTCAGTCCTACGGCCGCGCCCGCGAGGGTTTCCTGGCCGCGAAGAACCGCGAGGAGGCGGAGTTGTGCCTCTTGCAGGAAATATTCACCGAGTGCCTGACCGGCGATCTGGAGGCCGCCCAACGCCGTGCGCGCGCGGCGAAGCGCGGAGGGGCTTGGGAGTCCTTCTTCGCCTGGATCGACGGCCTCCTGACCGCGGACACCCGGGATTCCGAAGTCGAGCTGCAGGAGGCCCTGCGCCCCATCTTGAAGTGCGGCCAGCAAGAGCTGGTGATTCTGGCGCTGTTGGCGGCCTCGGAGCTGCATTCGCGGCGCAAGGAGACCGCCGGCGCCGAGTTTTTCCGGCAGAAGGCCTTCGAGTGGCTGGAGGCGCTGTACCGCGCCCTGCCCGAGGAGATGCAGCTCAGCTTCGAGCAGCGCGAGGATTATCGGCGCCTGGCCGAGGCGCGGCTCAAGCGATTGAAGGCCGCCGGAATCTCGCGGGAACGTTTTTTGAGCTTCGCGAAGATCAACAAGCGGCTCAGCGAAGAGACCGACATGCATTCCATCCTCGAGCAGGTGATGGACGCGGCGATGGCCCTGGCCGGCGCCGAGCGGGGTTTTCTGCTGATCCGCGAGGAGGCGCGGGCCGGCCAGATCCTGTCCGGATTCCGCGTCGAGGCCGCGCGCAACATGAAGAAGGAAAACCTCCACGAGGAGGAGTTCAAGATCAGCCTCTCGGTGGTGGAAGAGGCGCTGCGCCGTCGGGTGAGCCTGCTGACCGACGACGCCCAGGCCGACCCCTCCTTTCGGCACGCGGAGAGCGTGGTCCGCTACGAGCTGAAGTCCATCTTGGTGCTGCCCCTGGTCGGGGCCACCGGCTGCCTGGGCGCCTTGTACCTGGATCACCGCTTCGAAGTCGGGGCCTTTTCCGAGGAGAAGCTGCTCTTTTTGAAGGCCTTCGCCGACCAATCGGTGTTGGCCATCGAGAAGGCGCGGACCCTGGCGGAGCTGGCGGACGCGAAGCGGCGGCTCGAGCACCGCGTCGAGGAGCAGGCCCAGCGCCTCGAGCGCATGGAGATCGAGCTGAAAGAGGCGCGCAAGGACCTCAAATTCCGCTACGAGGAGATCGTCGGCCAATCGCCCAAGATGATGAAGATCTTAGGCCTGCTCGATCGCGTCACCGACACCCGGGTCCCGGTGTGGATCCACGGCGAGTCCGGTACCGGCAAGGAGCTGATCGCGCGGGCCCTGCACTTCAACAGCGACCGAAAGTCGAAGCCGTTCATCGCGGAGAACTGCAGCGCCATCCCCGAAAATCTCCTGGAGAGCGTCCTGTTCGGCCACGTCAAGGGCGCCTTCACCCACGCCGAGCGCGACCGCATGGGCCTTTTCGAGGCCGCGGACGGCGGGACGATCTTCTTAGACGAAATCGGCGACATGCCGATGCCGATGCAGGCGAAGCTGCTGCGGGTCCTGCAGGAAGGCGAGGTCCGGCGGGTGGGCGCCAACAAGAGCGTCAAGGTGGACGTGCGCGTCGTCTCGGCGACCAACAAGAACTTGCCGGAAATGGTGAAGCGCGGCGAGTTCCGCGAGGACCTGTTTTTCCGGCTGAACGGCCTGCGCATCGAGCTGCCGCCGCTCCGCGAGCGCAAGGAGGACATCCCGCTCTTGGTCCAGCATTTCATGCACAAGCTGGCGACGGAGAACGGCCTGACCCTGGGCGGGGTGAGCGAGCAGGCCCTGGGCATCCTGGCGAACTACGACTGGCCGGGCAACATCCGCGAGCTGGAAAACGCGCTGCGCAACGCGGCCATCTTCGCGGAGGGCAAGACGATCACGAGCGAGATGCTGGGATTCAAGCCGGAACTTTGGCGTCCGTCGGAGGCGAAGGCCGCGGCGCCGCATGTCGCGGCGGGTACGGCGGCCGAGAAACCGCTCCAAGCGGAGCGCGAGGCCATCCTCGACGCGATGGTCCGGGCGGCCTTCCACAAAGGCGAGGCGGCGAAGGAGCTGCACATCACGCCGCGACATCTCTACAATCTGTTGGAGAAGTACCGTCTTCCGAAAAACAAGTGGGCGCTCAAGAAGTTGGTCGAAGAAGAGCGGTCGTGAATAAAATGCGGGTTCGCTGCTAATTTTTAAAATCCGTGGCGCCTTGAAAATTGGGCTTAGGCTCCGCCGGCTCGTCGGGGTCCGGGGCGGGGGCGGCCAAGTTGGTAGGGCCTCCGTCATCTTCCTCGTCGACGGGGACGCCGGGCTCGTGATCGGCGCCTGGGGCTATCGTGGGCTGACCCTGCCCGCCCCCGACGGGACCTCCCACTGGGGAGCCACCCTCGAGGACTCCATCCAACGCGGCGCCGCCTTGACCGGTGCAAGCGAGCAAAGATCCGAACAAGCCTAAAAATAAGCAAATTTTAATGATGGATTTCACGGATAACCCCAATCCTTCCAAAAGAAAGTTTCGGCATCTTTGGCCCGGAAGTTGTGTCCAGAATGCTCCGATCTATTGGAAAAGAAAAGAAGAAAGGGCAAATTTACCCGTTTTGGGAGTAAATTTGCCCTTTTTGGAGCAAAAAAGAAGAGGTCAGGCGGGCCGGCCAGAGGGCTCGGGGTTTTTGGACACGGCCCGCCTTTCCTCGGAATCTGGATCGCCTTTTCGAGACGGCGACCACTTAAATTTGCCTCAAGCTTCGACGAAGAGAGCTGTTTTTATTGAGGATTGAGAACAATTTGGAATGCCCCCGGTGTGCCCCGGGTCGTTCTCTAAGGTTTCGAGCCCTCAATTTTTTCGCCCTCGCATGCCTGCTGTCTTGAGAGTAAAGCAAGCGATATGCCAAAGTTCGACATTTTTAACTCATTGATTTTATATGACTATTTTATATGACCCTTGAAGGGAGAGGAGGGTGCGATCCAGAAATTTCACGTTTTGTGAAGATATAACGCTCATTGTGCCCATTAGGAATTCCACAGGACCCAAAGGAGGGGGAGCATCATCAACAGGCCCACCAGGATAAAAATCCCGGAGATCTCCCAGAGTCCCCGGTTGGCGACTTGGAAGCGCAGGGGTTGGCTGGCGGGGCGGTAGTAGAGCTTCACGGTCGAGTTTACCGCGGGGAGGTATTTGAGGCCGTAGCCCATG
>JADYZQ010000150.1 GCA_020853015.1 Deltaproteobacteria bacterium | reverse complement strand
CGCCGTAATTCGAGACGATCACGCTGCAATCCTTCAGGTCGGTCAGGCGCGACTCGCTGCCCACGAAGATCTGGACCCCCGGCGCCTTGATGGCGCGGTCGAGGAAGGCGACCAGACGGTGCTTCTCGTCGAGGGCCGAGAGGATCTCGCGGATCTTGTCCAAGTTGGAAAATTCTTGGGTGTAAAGAAAATTTTTCTCCCCGTCGATGATCAAATCGTCGGAATCGCCGGACACCACCTGTTGCGAGAGCACCAGGGCCTGCTTGAGCAGGCGGTCGAGCGCGTCCTGCTGCCGCGTCATCTCGACCAAGATGCGCTGCTTGACCTCGCTTAAGTTGAGCCCGCCCAAGACCGAGTTGAGGTAGTTGTTCATCCGGATCAGATCGGCGCGGCTGAGCGGCTCGCTTGTCTCGAAGATGCGGTTCTGCACCACGCCCTGCTCGGTGACGAGGATGGCGAGGATCTGCGACTCGCGGAGCGGCAGGAACTCGATGTGCTTGAGCTTGGTCACCTCGCGCTTCGGCGCCAGGATCACCCCGACGTGCTGCGAGAGGCCCGAAAGCATGCGGCCGGCGTTCTGCAGCATGGAAACCCGGTCGTTGCCCTCCTGAAGCGACTGCCGGATCTGCCGCTTCACCTCTTCCTCGAGCGGTTCCACCTTCAGCAGGCAGTCGATGTAGAAGCGAAAGCCCTGTTCGGTGGGGACGCGGCCCGCGGAGGTATGGGGTTGCTCCAGATAGCCCTCGGCCTCGAGGTCGGCCATGACGTTGCGGATGGTCGCGGCGCTCAGGCCGAAGCGGTAGCCCTTGGAAAGGGCCGTCGAGCCCACCGGCGCAGCCGTCTGGATATAGCTCTCCACCAGGGCCTGCAGGATCTGGCTCTTTCGGAGGTCGAGTTGGGGAACGGCATCGGACATCATCCTACCTAACAGTTAACGATCCCGATTGGGGCTGTCAATGGAGCGATTCGCCCAAAAATTCCCGCAAGACCTCGTTGCTGAACAGCATACCCTCTTCCGTGAAGCGGGCGCCGCCGGCCTCGAGCTCGACCCAGCCCCGCTCCCGAGCCCGGTCCAGGGCCTCGCGGAAGAGGGCCGGGAAGGGCGCGGCGAACTTCTTTTCGAAGTCCGCGAAGCGGATCCCCCGGCGCTTGCGCAGGCCCATCATCATAAACTCTCCGCAGGCCGCGGTGCGCGCGATGGGCTCGACCTCCACGCCCGCCCAAGCCCCCGAGCCAGCGCCGTACTCCGGCAGGCCCCTCGGGTTGGCGAGGCGCAGGCCGTAGAGTTGGGGCGAGGGCTCGACGCCTAGCAGGTTCAAGGTCTCCCCGTTCAGCTCGGAGGCGCGCAGAAAGGACACCGCCCCCGCGCCCAAGCCCACGAAGCTGTCGTAGTCCCAGTAGTGCAGGTTGTGCCGCGACTCGTGGCCGGCGCAGGCGTAGTTGCTGACCTCGTAGGCCCCCATGCCCTTGGCTCGCCCGAAGGCCGCGATTCGCTCGCGCATCGCGAGGACCTCTTCGGTCTCGGGCAAGGGCAGGCGACCTTTCAAGTAACGGTCATAGAAGGGCGTCCCCTCCTCCACGATCAGCTCGTAGGCGGAGAGGTGGCGCAGCGGGAATCTTTCCAGGCGATGCAGGGTGTCTTCGAGGTGCCCGAGGCTCTGCCGAGGCAGGCCGTACATCAGGTCGCCGCTCACCCGCTCGAAGCCAGCGGCGAAGGCCCATTCCAAGGCTTGCAAGGCGTCCGCCGCGTCATGCGCCCGCGCCAGTTCGGCAAGCAGACGCTCGTCCAAGGTCTGAACCCCAATCGAGAGGCGATTGCAGCCGGCCTCGCGAAAGCCGCGCATCTTATCGGGCGCGGCGGTCTTGGGGTTGAGCTCGAGGGTGACCTCGGCGCCGGACTCGAGGGGGCCGAGGCGCCGCGCTTCCCGCAGGAGGGTCGCGATGGACTCCGGCGCGAAGAGCGAGGGCGTCCCCCCGCCAAAGAAGACGGTGTCGAAGCCCTCCCGCGCCGCGGGGGCCAGGGCCTCCGTCCAACGCCCGATCTCGCGCCCCAGCGCGGCCACGTATTCGGCCTCCGGCGCGGCGCTCCGGCCCAGGCCGATCGAGTTGAAATCGCAGTAATGGCACTTGCTGACGCAGAACGGGATATGAATGTACAGAGCGACCTTTGCCATGACGCCTTCCGTCAACCGTTTAGCGGGATTTTACGAAAATGCCCCTTGCAATAATAGGGACCCTGCTCTATCTAGCCGAAAAAATCCCCTAAGCTCGGGTTTTCCCAAAAAGTTCCTCAAGGGACGGCACCATGTCCTTGCTGACCGACAAAATCAAATCCCTTTTGACGATTGAGACCTCGCAGGTCCTGTCCAGTCAAGAGAAGGGCAAGAAGCGCGCGACCGTCATCAGCATCTGCTCGCAAAAGGGCGGCGTCGGCAAAACCACCACCGCGGTCAACCTCAGCACCGCCATCGCCAAGTATCACGGCAAGCGCGTCCTGGTCGTCGACCTCGACCCGCAAGGCCACGTCGAAAAATCTTTGGGCGCCCTGATCCCCGAGGGCGTCGAGTACTCGCCGATGTCCACGATCCTTTCCAGCAAGAAGGGCAACGTGATGGACGGGGTGATCCCCACCGAGCTGGAGAACTTTTTCATCTCGCCCGGCGACAAGACGCTCTACGAAACCGAAAGCCTGCTCGCCACCAAGATCGGCAAAGAATACATCCTGGCCGAGGCCATGAAGGTCGCGCGCAGCCACTTCGACTTCATCTTCTTCGACTGCCCGCCCAACCTGGGCAACCTGACGCTCAACGCCCTGGTCGCCAGCGATTTCTGCCTGGTGCCCTGCGAGATGAGCGTCCTGGCCTTCGAGGGCGTCAACGACCTGGTCGAGACCCTCGAGACCGTCAACGAGCGCCTCAACCCGCGCCTCAAGATCCTGGGCGTTCTGTTCACCCGCGTCGACGGGCGCAACGTCAACATGAACCAGATTATCGAGAGCAACATTAAAAATTTTTTCCGCGGCAAGGTCTTCAAGACCCAGATCGCGATCAACACCGCCCTCAACAAGGCCCAGCTCGAGGGCCTGCCGGTTTTCGACAACTACCCCTCCAGCTCGGGCGCGGTGAACTACCGCGAGCTAGCCGAAGAGCTGGTCAAGAAGCTCAAGCGGCAAAACGCGGCCCAAGGCGGCGGACCACTCAGCCAGGCGGCAAGCGGGTAAGGTTCGCCCTACAATTCCCTTGACCTCTCTCGGCCCGCGACCTAGTCAAAATCCCCGTTATTTCAATATTTTAAGCCACCGAATCCCCTAGCAACTTCGGGCGTTTCTCGCCGATATCCTCAATTGAGATGCGATCGTCCAGGCCCTTAAAATTATTGATCTTTTTCCTCGGCTGTCTGCTGTTGCCCGCGCGGGCCGGGGCCGAGGCGGCCAATTATTTTTCCCAAATTTTCAGCGAGAAGGTCCTCACCGTCAGCCGCGAGGGCGACGGGCTGCTGCCCGGGACCCTGCGCACCGCCCTGATCCAGGCCGGAGGGATCCGCTCGCAAAACGCCTTCACGCTGGTGCGCATCGTCTTCGAGCCCACCATCAAGCGGGTCCGCATCACCAAGGGCCCGCTGCCCGAGGTCTCGGGGTCCCTGACCACGATCGATTGCCAAAACGCCCAAGGCCGCGGCCTCATCGAGGGCGTCGACGAAAACACCGAAGGCGTCGACCCCACGGTGGAAGTCGCCGGCCTCAAGCTCACCAGCAACGGCAACGCCGTCCGCAACTGCCACATCACCGGTTTCCGCGGGCCCGGCATCCTGATCCGCGGCAATCGCAACACCGTCGAGTACAACACGATCGGCTACCACAAGGCGGTGGCCGAAAGCGCGGTCGAGGCCTCCGCGATCTTCGGCGAGCCCAAGACCAACCAGGGCGCGGGCGTCTTCATCGGAGACGGCTCCAGCGAGAATGTCGTGCAAAACAACGACATCGTCGCCAACGCCTTCAACGGCGTCGAGCTCAGCGGCGCCGTCGGCGCCGCCAACAAGGTCACGTTCAATTTCTTCGCCAAGAACAGCGGGCGCCCCATCAAGCTGGCGCCCAACGCCCACGCCACCCGCCAGCCGCAGATCACCAAGATCGTCCAGCAAGGCGACCTCTTCCTGATCAGCGGCGTCGCCGAGGCCAAGGCCGACCTGCAGATCTACACCGGCGGCAAGGAGGACGGCGAGGTCGGGATGATCGTCGTGCCGGGGACGCAGATTCCGGCCGATACCTTCACGGTGGCGACCAAGAGCAAGGGCTTCATTCCCAACCAGACCAAGATCGTCGCGCTGGCGCAGGCCCCCAACCGCAACACCAGCGAGTTCAGCAGCCCCATCGTCATCCCGGGCCCCAACGCGACGGTGATCGGTTCGGCGCCCGAGGCCGAGGCACCGGCCGCCGCGAAGCCCGAGACGCCGGCCAAGGAAGAGGCCGCGCCCGCGGAGGGCGAGACCGGCGAGGGAGAGTTTAATTCCCCCGACAACCTGATGGATAACAGCGGCACTGGCAAACCGCCCGCTGCAGCCGCTCCGACCCCCGGCACTGTCGTGCCTTCCGCACAGGCCGCGCCCAAGGCCGTCGACAAGAGTCACGAGCCCGAGACCGTCATCAACCTGAACGGCGCGGGCGAGCCGGGCCACGAGCCCGAGACCGGCGGCCTCTCCGAAAAGACCGCCAAGGTCAGCGCGATGGGGATTTAATCCAAAAATTCTAGGAAACACCGAGGATGGCCCGCGCCTCGTCGACCGAGGCCGGTTTTAAGGCGCGCGCCTCGACGAGCTGGACCGCGACGCGTACCAGGTCGCCGTTGGAGGCGGCCATCTCACCGTTCGGCAAGTAGAAGTTGTCCTCCAGACCGACACGCAGGTCCCCGCCCAGGTCGAGGGCCTCTTCGAGCAGGCGCCACTGGTCGCGGCCGATGCCGATCACCTCCCAATGCGAGCCCTCGGGCAGATTGGCCGCCATGCAGGCCAAATTGCCCGCGCGGGTCGAGATGCCGCCGAGGACGCCCAGGATCAAGCTGAAGTGGGCGGGAGTTTTCAGCAACCCCATGTCGACGAAGGGCAGCGCGTTGCCGACGTGGCCAACGTCGAAGCACTCCAGCTCGGGCTTGGCCCCGGCCTCTTCGATGCGTTCGAGGCAGTACTGGATGTCCTTGAACGGATTGGCGAAGACGTAGTCGTGATAGAAAGCCTTATTTTTTCGGCTGTAGATCGCGTAATTCATCGAGCCCATGTTGAGCGCCGCGATCTCGGGACGATGGTCGGTGATGTGCCGCGTGCGCTCCTGGATGGGCAGGCCGATGCCGCCCGACGAGAAATTGAGGATCACCGGGCAGCGCTTGCGGATCTCGGCCTTGATGTCGCCGAAGACGGCGGATTCCCAAGAGGGGCCGCCCTCCGGCGTGCGGGCGTGGATGTGCACCACCGCCGCCCCCGCCTCGTAGGCGCGGCGGGCCTCTTCGGCGATCTCGACCGGCGAATACGGGATCGCGGGGCATTGTTCTTTCTTGGCCAGGACGCCGGTCAAGGCGCAGGTAATGATGACGGGCTTGCGGCTCACGGAACGATCCAATTCTGGAAGATCTTCAAAAACTCGTCGCCGACGGTCTTCCATTCGCGGCGGCTCAAGCTGCCCAATTTTTTTTGCAGGATATCCGCCTCGACGGTGACGATCTTGCTGAGTCGGATCATGGCGGGATATTTCAGGCCGGAGACCTCCCAATCCAGGACGCGGTAGTCGCCGGGCATGTTCATCTCGTCGACGCGGCTGGTGACCAAAGCGATGACCGCCTTGGTCGGCATGCCCTTGGCCTGCACCTTCGAGACGACGAAGGCCGGACGGTGCTTGAGAGCATGGGTATCGGTGAAGGGATAGGGCACCAGGACGAAGTCGCCGGCTTTAAAATCGATCATAGTCGGCGTCACGAGGATTGTCCCACTCGAGGAAGGAGGCCTCGGCCGCCTTCATCAGCGCCTGGTGTTCTTTTTTGTTGGTGAAAAAACCTTGGATGGCCTTGCGCACGATCTCGCGCATCGGCCGGCGTTCGACCGCGGCCTCGAGCTTGAGCATCTTGAGCAGCTCGGGGTCTTGGAGGTCGACGGTGATGCGGGTCTGTTTCATCGAGAGTAAGAAAACACGAAATCGGAAGGATCGTCAACCGGCGGCTGGTTCCTAGCCCCTGTACAAAAGCCAAGACAGGGCCGCGATCACACCGGCGCAACCCCGTGCCGCTTCTTGGGCCAGGGGATTTGCTTGGTTTCGGCCAGCTCGAGGGTGCGCAAAATCCACTTCTTGGTGTCGCGCGGGTCGATGATGTCGTCGATGTAGGCGGCGCCGGCGGCCTTCTCGAGGCTGATCTCCTTTTGGTAGCGCTCGACCAATTCCCGGCGGGTCTTCTCGGGATCGGAGGACGCCTCGATCTCCTTGCGAAAGATGATGTTGACCGCCCCCTCCGCGCCCATCAGCGAGATCTCGCCGGTCGGCCAGGCGACGAGGCCGTCCGGCTCGTAGCCGCGCCCGCACATCACGTAGTAGCCGGCCCCATAGGCCTTGCGAATCACCACGGTCAGCTTGGGCACGGTCGCCCGCGACACGGCGTAGAGCATCTTCGCCCCGTGGCGGATGATCCCCTGGCGCTCGACCTTCGAACCGACCATGAAGCCGGGAACATCCTGTAAGAAAAGCAGCGGGATGTTGAAGGCGTCGCAGAGATTGATAAAGCGGGCCCCCTTGTCGGCCGCGTCGACGTCGAGCACCCCGCCCATGACCATCGGTTGGTTGGCGACGATCCCCACCGGCCGGCCGCAGAAACGCCCGAAGCCGACCAGTAGGGTCTTGGCGAAGGCGGGCTTGATCTCGAGGAAACGCCCGTGGTCGACCAGGCGCGTGATGATCTCGTGCATGTCGTAGGGCTTTTTCGAGCTGTCGGGCAATACCTTCAATATCGACTCGTCCACATGGTCGCCGGGCGCCTCGTCCTCTTCGTATTCGGAAAAAGAATATTCGGCATAGGCCTTCTTACCGGAGAGAATCGGGGGCTTCTCGTCGCAGTTTTGCGGGAAATAGCTCAGGTACTCTTGGATGACTTTGATACACGCCCTGTCGTCGGCGACCTCCATATCCCCCACCCCGCTGATCTCGCAGTGGATACGCGAGCCGCCCAGCTCTTCCATGGAGATCTCCTCGCCGATGACCGCCTTGACCAACGGGGGCCCAGCCAGCGCCATCGAGCTGGTGCCCTTGACCATCGGCACGAAATCCGCCAGGGCCGGAATGTACGCGGTCCCGGCGGCGCAGGGCCCCATCATCGCGGCGACCTGCGGAATGTAGCCGCTCATCTTCACCTGGTCGTAGAAAAGTTTCCCGCTCTCGGCGAACTGCGAGCCCGCCAGCTCTTGGATGCGCGCGCCGGCCGAGTCGAGGAGCCAGACCATCGGGATTTTCTCTTTCAAGGCGATCTCGCGCAGCCGGTCCACCTTGCGTT
>JADYZQ010000149.1 GCA_020853015.1 Deltaproteobacteria bacterium | reverse complement strand
TTTGACAATCCAAAATGAAACTGGTAGTCCCGCACGCCTCGTCGGCACCTCGGCCAAGCGCGGCCCTAACCGCTCGACTTATCAGGATTTTCGCAATCGGCTCCAAGAGAGCGAGGATCCGCACCTGTTGCTGTTCGGGACGGGCTGGGGGATGACGGAAGAACTTTTGGCCAAGGCCGAAGTGATGCTGGAACCGATTGGCTCCCAGGAAGACGGGTCGTATAATCACCTGCCGGTCCGGGCCGCGGTCGCAATCACGCTGGATCGACTGTTACAGATTTAAGGAGTTTCCCATGCACGCCCTGATCGATTTCGAAAAATCCCAACTGCGCAGCGACATCCCCCAATTCAAGGAGGGCGACACGGTGCGCGTCTACTGCAAGGTGAAAGAGGGCGACAAAGAGCGCATCCAGCTCTTCGAGGGCGTCGTGATCGCGCGGCACAACGGCGGGCTGCGCTCCAGCTTCACCGTCCGCAAGGTCAGCTACGGGATCGGGGTCGAGAGGATCTTTCCGCTGCACGCCCCCTTCATCGACCGCATCGAGCTCGGCACCGTCGGCCGCGTGCGGCGCGCCAAGCTCTATTACCTCCGCGAGCGCTCCGGCAAGAAGGCGCGTATCTTTGCCCAGGACACCCGTGGCCAAGAGGCCGCGGCTCCCGCGGCTGCTCCCGAAGCGGCCCCGGCGGGCGAGGCCTCCTGAGCCTCGTTCCAAACGACTCACGATAAATCGGATGCCATGTTTCGGCTCGCTGAAACATGCTTGGACGGCGGGTTCCTGCCCCCGGGCATTCCTCGGGAATCCGAAAATTTCAAGTGACCCTCGGCGAGGGAAGAGGTATTTCCTCTTCGGAATAGGACCATGCCCGATCTCTACGCCGAGGAACAACCCTTCTACGAAGAGGGCTTCGCGACGCTGGCCGGCGTCGACGAAGTGGGGCGTGGCTGCATCGCCGGTCCGGTTTTCGCCGCTGCGGTGATCCTGCCGCGCGGATTGCGGCTCCCCGAGCTGGACGATTCCAAAAAACTCAAGGCGTCGGTGCGCGAGCGACTGAGCGAGGCCATCCTGCGCGAGGCGGTCGCCTCCTGCGTCGCGATGGTTTCGGTGGAGGAGGTCGACCGCCTCAACATCCTCTGGGCCTCGATGAAGGCCATGCGCCTGGCGGTGGAGGGATTGGGCGTGAAGCCGGAGCTATTGCTGGTCGACGGAAATCGCGTCACCGAACTGAAGCTGCCGCAGCGGGCCATCGTGGCCGGCGACGCCCGCTGCGCCTCGATCGCGGCGGCCAGCGTGATCGCCAAGGTGGCGCGCGACCGCTGGATGTCGGAGCGGGAGGCGGACTATCCCGGCTTCAGCTTCGCCAAGCACAAGGGCTACGGGACGGCGCAGCACCTGCAGGAGCTGAAGACGCACGGCGCGACGCCGCTGCACCGCCGGACCTTCGCGCCGGTGCAGGAGTACTTGTAGGGGCCGTTCCCCCTTAAGCCGGGGACAAGCGCGAACGGCCCCTTTTGAGCGTTTCCAGGTAAACAGGAAATCGTTTCCCCGTATGCAATATATAAAAAACCTCTGGAACCAAATCCCCTGGGGCGACCTGCTGCGGCTCAGCACGGTGGGCGGCGTCCTGCTGGCGATCGTCCTGGGCGTCCTGATGGTCCCGCTCGGCCTTCCGGGCACTTGGGTGATCGTGGTGGGCGGCCTGCTTTATTCGCTGATCTACCCCTTCGACGGCGGGGCGAGCTCCGCGATCGGCGTGAATCTGATATTGATCGGCCTGGCGGCCTTCGGCGAGTTGATGGAGTTCCTGGTCGGCACCCTCGGCAGCAAGCCGCTGAAGGTCAGCAACGGCGCGATCGTCTGCGCCTTCATCGGCGGCATCATCGGCGCCGTCGTCGGCGTGCCGGTGTTCCTGGTCGGCGCGCTGATCGGCATCTTCCTCGGCGCCTTCGTCGGGGCCTTCGTCTATGAGTGGGTCACGCTCAAGAATTTCGGCAAGGCCCTGGTCAACGCGGGGGCGGTGCTGGCGACGAAGATGGTCGCGAGTTTCCTCAAGACCGCTCTGGCGCTGGGAATGGGGATCTACCTGGCCTTCAAGATGTTCTAGCGAAAGCTACTCCACCTTGCGCTGCTTGATGGCTTTCCTGCGTCCGACCTCGACCTCGTTCCAGATCTCGTCGATGGTCTTGAGGCCGAGGAGGAATTTGCCCTCGAAGCCCAGCGCGGCGAGCAGCTCGGGGCTGGTCAAGAGCAGGTTTTTGTAGGGCGTGCGGTGGCTCAAGGGGAAGAGGCCGCCGAAGTCCTTGGGGTGGACCTCGTAGATGGGGTTGGCGGTCGCGTTCTCCCGGAAAATCTCGAAGTCGCTTTTCTCCATCGAAAACAGCGTCTCGCTGCTCTCGGACGCCTTGCCCTCCAGGGGGAAATGCAGGCGGATCCTGCCGTCGGAGAAGGGCATGAGGCGCTTCAAGGACTGCGCGATCCGGCCGTGGATCTCGTCGAAATAGCTCGAAGGCTCGTGCAGGCGCTCGGCGTCCAGCAGGTAACTCACCGTCAGAAAGGCCTGGCCGTCGGGGTCGTTCTGCGCGGGGTGGTAGACGTTGAGGTGCAGGTAGTTGGTGCCGGTCAACTCGACCTCGGGGTCGCCGATCAAAATCACGTTTTCGCGCATCCCCATCGGGATCACGTTGGGGTCGAGCTGGTATTGGATGCTGAAATGGTAGAAGCGCGGCTTGACGCCCTCGATGCGCGCGCGCAGCCGCCGCGTGCGCCAAGTCTTCGGCAGGAATTGGGTCAGGCCGCGGATTTCGTCGTTCCACAAGGCGTAACGGCAGCCGATCATCCCCTCGAAGCCGCCCAGCTGCACGCCCTTCACCCGCCGTTTTTCGAACTCGACCTTCTCGACCTGGGCCTCGTTTTTCACGCGCCCGTTGTAGGCCTCGATCTTGTCGAGGAAGAGCTTCTTCAGGTGGCCGATTCCGCCCTTCACCTCGAAGAGGACGCAGTTCTCGTTGCTGAGGCTCTTGGCGATCTGGTAGGTGAAGGGGTTTTCGCTGTGGGTCTTGGAGAGCAGCTTGAGCTGGCCCTCGAAGAACGCCTGCACCTCGCGGTCGGCGCCCAGCCGAGCGACCAAGTCGGAGACGCGTTGGTCCAGTCCCGTCGTCTTGACGAATTTTTTGAAGCGCCAGCGGGCGCGCAGTCCCTTGGGCAGGATCAGCTCCTGCAGCTTTTCGGCGTCGAGGGTGGCGTCGAAGTGGTCCATCGTCTCGTAGAAGGCCTTCACGTTTTCGAAATCCTGCGGAAACTCCCGTTTCAGCTCGCGGTAGAGGCGCTCGCGGTCGCGGAAGACGTCGATGCGGTGCCGCGGCAGGACCGCCTGGTAGGGTACCTCGAGGCGCGAGACGATGTTCAGCTCGTGGTCGAGGATGGAGAGTCGGCCCAAGATGCTCTTGAAGAGGCGGCTCTCCAGATGCGTGATCAGGTTGGGTTGGATGTTCTTTTTTTCGAGGGAGACGTCCTTGTCGAAGTTGAGGACGGTGACGGCGAGGCCGCGCTTGGCCAGGAAGGCCCCCGTGATCAAGCCCGCGAGATCCGTACCCAGGATAAGGATATCGCTGTATTGCTCCGCCATGGCCTCGTATTAGCACCGAGGCGAGAAATGTAAAGAATTACGTAGGGAGGGCTCGGTTAGAAATGCCAGGCGAAGTTTCCGACCAGGCCTAGGTTGATCAGGGCGGCCGAATTGTTGCCGCCCTGGATCAACGCGATCGGCCGGAACTTGAAGGCCAAGCCCAGCGAGAGCCGGTCGAGCACGTAAAAATCCACGCCGGCCCCAAGGTTGCCGCCGACCCCGACCCCGCCGCTGTTGTTGCTGATGTCGCCCTCGGTGAGGATATAAATCCCTAAGCCCGCGAAGAGGTAGGGCTCGACGGTGCCCTCTTGGGACCGCGGGTAGAATTTCAGTTCGACCGTCGGCACGCCCAGCAGCAGCATGCCGTTGTCGCCCGTCGAGGCCCCGCCGCCGTCGTGGAAGGAGACGAAAATATCGGTCTCGATGCTCCAGCGCTGGTTGAAACGGTAGTCGAAGAAGAGTCCGCCGCCGGGCCCGATCTTAAGATCGGGACGGCTGTTGGTCAGGAAAAAATTGCCGAGGCCCTGGGCGCCGACGGAGAAGCCCTCGCGGGCCTGGGCGGTCGGGGCTGCGAGCAGGCAGATCCAGGAAAGGAGGCTGAAGGCGAGGAGTTTGATTCGGCTTTTATTCATGCGCTTAAGGTATCATGTCGGCATCTTTGCGGCGCCT
>JADYZQ010000148.1 GCA_020853015.1 Deltaproteobacteria bacterium | reverse complement strand
CGTAGCCGGCCCGCTCGAGGTTGCGCTCGTTGAAGGCGTCTTGGTTGAGGATGAGGATGCCGCCGTGGGGCAGGTCCTTCAGGTTGGTTCTGAGCGCCGCCGGGTTCATCGCGATCAGGACGTCGGGCTGGTCGCCCGGCGTGCGGATGTCGTGGTTGGAAAAATTCAGCTGGAAGGCGCTGACGCCGGGTAGCGAGCCGGCCGGGGCGCGGATCTCGGCGGGGTAGTCGGGGAGGGTGCTGATGTCGTTGCCCAGGACCGCGCTGGTATTGGTGAATTGGGTCCCTGTCAATTGCATGCCGTCGCCCGAATCGCCCGCGAAGCGGATGACGACGCCGTCGATCTCTTGGCGTTGTTTAGCGGGACGGTTCAAGCTCGCCGATGGTTCCGGGTCCATGGGAAACGGGTCTCCTTCTTAAGCCCCCTCCGCGCTGCTGCTGATCCGGTGCGGGTCGGGGGGCAGGTTGTAGATTTCCAGCGGAAAATTCTCCGAGAGGTAGAAGACGATGTCGCGGACCGAGACCAGCCCCAGAAATTCCCGCTTCCCGTTGACGACGGGCAGGTGCCGGTATTTGCCGTCGTGCATCAGGCGGATGGCGACGGCCAGGGTGTCCTCGCGGTCCAGGACCTTGGGCTTGGCGGTCATCAGCTTTTCGATGGGGGTCTCGGGATCGGCGTCGGCCAAGAGGCCGCGAATCAGGGCGTCGCGCTCGGTGAAGATTCCCACGACCTTCTTGCCCGACACGACGACGGCGCAGCCGGTGCGGCGCTCTTGCATGCGGCGCACCACTTCGCCCAGCGGCGTCTCGGGCGGGACCGTCAGTCCTTCCCGGGTGGCAAGGTTTCGGATTTTCTCGGTTTTGAGCGCCGCTTCGAAATTCACCGGAATTTCCCTCGGGAATGAAACCTTCGGTTCGCAAGCAAGCCGAGTTTAACGCGGTCGGGGAGCCAATAAAATGAGAAATATCAATCAAAAATGGTCTTGCGCCTAAGGCCGGGTATACATTAGGGAATCCCTATGCTCGTCGTGCGCCGGCCAAAACTGTCTTTGTGGGACAAACTGTACCTGGGGGCGGTCTTCAAGGGGATGTGGATCACCTTAAAGCACGCGGTGGGCAATATCTTCCACCAAGAGCGCATCCTCACCTACGAATACCCCGAGATGAAGAAGCCCATCCCCGAGAACTACCGCGCCGAGCACCGCCTGATGCGGCGGCCCGACGAAACCCCGCGTTGCACCGCCTGCATGCTCTGCGCGACCGCTTGCCCCGCCGACTGCATCGAGATCGTCGCCGCCGAGCACCCCGACCCTCGGGTCGAGAAGTATCCCGCCGTCTACAACATCAACTTGCTGCGCTGCGTGTACTGCTCGCTCTGCGTCGAGGCCTGCCCCTGCGACGCCATCCGCATGGACACCATGAAGATCGAACAGGCCGGCTACACCCGCGAGCACTTCATCGTCGACAAAGAGTATCTCCTTAAGAACCACCCCGAGGGGAAGAGCCCCTATTCGATCGCCCTCTATTGAGGTGCGCCCTGCATAGGGAGAAAGGGTGTCCCTTCCGGGACCTGCGGAACTCGCATCCATCAGATTTGCTGTTCAGTCCTTTCAGGCGGGGCAGACTTCAAAATTCTTATCCACGTTTTCTATCCTCTAAGGTTGGCTCAGACAGTCCTCGGTCCCTCCAGGGACACCCTTTCTCCCTATGCAGGGCGGTTTATTAGATGGATTTGAATTCCTCAGCCTTCACGATTTCGTTGACTCGGCGGGCGCCGGGCCCTAAAGATCCCGGCATATGCCCAAAACCTACCCAGTGACGCTGATCGAGGGCGACGGCATCGGCCCCGAGATCTGCGCCGAGATGAAGAAGGTCGTGGCCGCGACCGGGGTAAGGCTGGAGTTTTTCCCCGCCTACGCCGGCCAGACCGGGATCGAAAAATTCAACGACACGCTCCCCGACCAGACGCTCAAACTCATCAAGAAGACCCGCGTCGCGATCAAGGGCCCGCTGATGACGCCCATCGCCAAGGGCTTCGGCAGCATCAACGTTCTGTTGCGCAAGAAGCTCGAGCTCTATGCCAACGTCCGGCCGGTGCGCAGCTTTCCCGGCGTCAGCCCCTATCCCGACGTCGACCTGGTGATCATGCGCGAGAACACCGAGGACCTGTATTCCGGCATCGAGCACGAGATCGCCCCGGGCGTCGTCGAGAGCATCAAGGTCATCACCCGCACGGCCTCGACCCGCATTGCCAAGTACGCCTTCGACTACGCCAAGCGCAACAAGCGCAAGAAGGTCACCTCGATCCACAAGGCCAACATCATGAAGCTCTCGGACGGGCTGTTCCTGGAGTGCGCCCGGCAGGTGTCCAAGGCTTATCCCGGCATCGAATACGCCGAGATGATCGTCGACAACGCCTGCATGCAGCTGGTGACGCGGCCCTCGCAGTTCGATGTGCTGCTTTTGGAGAATCTCTACGGCGACATCGTCTCGGACCTCTGCGCGGGACTGGTGGGCGGCCTGGGCCTGGTGCCCGGCGGCAACATCGGGAAGAAGTACGCGATTTTCGAGTCGGTGCACGGCTCGGCCCCCGACATCGCGGGCAAGGGCGTCGCCAATCCCATTGCGATCATCCTGACCCTGGCGATGATGCTGGATTATCTGGGCGAGGCGGCCGCCGGGCGGGCGGTGCAGGCCGCGGTGACGAATATTCTGAAGGCCAAGAAGATACGCACCCCCGATTTGGGCGGCAAGCACACGACGGCCCAGATGGGCGACGCGATCGCCGCGGAAGTTGAGAGGTTGATGTAGGGGCTTTGTTCAGGCGTCGATGAATTTACCGCCCCTACGGACGTCGCAATAAATCAGGAGACCCCAAATGCCCAAAAAAGAACTGAAAGAAGGCGCCCCCGCCCCCGACTTCACGCTCCCCGACCAGGAGGGCAAGAAGGTCAAGCTGAGCGACTTCAAGGGGAAGAAAAACGTCGTCCTCTACTTTTATCCGAAGGACATGACCCCGGGCTGCACGACCGAGGCCTGCGATTTCAGCGAGGACAGCGCGAAGTTCGCCAAGAAAGACGCCGTGATCCTGGGCGTCAGCTTCGACGACGCCGCCAGCCACCAAAAATTCATCGCCAAGCACAAGCTGAAGCTGACGCTGCTCTCCGACTTGGACAAGAAGGTCGCCGACAAATACGGCGTCTACCAAGAGAAGAGCCTCTACGGCAGAAAGTTCATGGGCATCGTGCGCTCGACCTTCGTGATCGACAAGCAGGGGAGGCTCAAGAAGATCTTCCCGAAGGTGAAGGTGGCGGGGCACGCCGACGAGGTCTTGGCGGCCTTGGCGGAATAGCGATGCGCGCCCTCGGCACCGACGAGCGGTTCTCGCGCGGCGTCGAGGCGCTTAAGGGCTTGGCGATCCTCGGGATCGTCTTCTATCACTACGATCGGCGGCTCAGCGGCGTCGAAAATCAATTCCAATGGATGTTTGGTCCGCTGCCCGCATCGCCCCAGGAGTGGGGATATTTGGGGGCCAGCCTGTTTTTCGTTTTGAGCGGGTGGGGGCTGGCTTATGCGGCGCTCGGCGTAAAAAATAGGCCCGAGCTTTGTCCCGCAGGGGCCGTTTCCCCCTTGGCGGGGGACAGGCGCGAACGGCCCCTACGGTTTTTCGCAAAACGCCTGCGCCGGATCGTGCCGCTGTACTGTTTATCGGTTCTGATTTTTTTCTTCGGCTTCCTGATTTTCACCTCGCAAGACCTGCCGAAGCTCTCCGGCCAATTCATACTCAAATTACTCTTTTTGCAAAATGTCAGCCCCGAGACCATCTTCAGCTACAACTCTTCTTGGTGGTTTTTAGGGAGCCTGGTCTACCTCTACGCGGCCTATCCCTGGTTGCTGCGGGCTTTTCAAAGGGCTCCCAACCTCGCCTTGGCCTTGTGTCTCGTCCTCAGCTTCGCGTTCTCGCACCTGCTTGCCCTGAGGCCGGTCGCCGACCGGCATCCCTATTTGGCGATGGGCGGCTTTCCTCTCGTGAAGCTGGGCGAGTTCGGTTTCGGGATGTGGGTGGCCTGCGTCGGTCGGTCCTCGCCGAAAAAGTGGCTCGGCGTCACTTTGCTGCTGACGGCCTTGGGGCTATTAGGCCTGCGGCATCCCGCTTTCTATCCTTTGCACCCGCTGGGCTTGGTCGCGCCGCTGCTCTTCGCCGCAGGCTGGATTCCCACCCTTGGCCTGGCCCGATTGGGCGTTTGCAGCTACGGCCTCTTTCTGTTCCACCGACCGCTTATCGACCCCTGGCTGGCTGGGCTGCGCTCCTTCGGCCTCGGGGATAGCGCTTGGCTGGCCCCGGCGATCTTTACTATATTGGTCTTGGCATTCACCGTTCCGCTGGAGAGGTGGACTCAACATGTCTTCGGAAGAAAATAAGCCGCCCGCGTCCGAGGCCCTCGAGAAATTCCCCCGCGGCCGCGTGCAGCGCTGGTTTCCCCAGTCTCGCTACGGCTTCATCAAGGACCGCAACGGTCGCGACGTCTATTTCAACTTGGACGAGGTGCGCTTCGTCGGCGGCAAGGACCACCGCGACCTCCGCGAGGGGCAAGAGGTCGGCTACGACCTCGG
>JADYZQ010000147.1 GCA_020853015.1 Deltaproteobacteria bacterium | reverse complement strand
TCCTCGAAGAGCTTTTTCTGAAAACGCTGATTCAAGTAGCGCGAGCGATACTCCTCGGGCAGCGAGGCGGCGATCCCCTCGAGGACCTGGATCCCCTTTCCAAAAAGCTCGAGGGCCTCGGCGCGCGCCTTCTTGGCGGAAAGATGCCGGCCCCAGGCGTGGTAGAGCTCCCAGAGCAGCTCCCGGTAATTATTTTTTTTGCATTCCTGTTCCAGCTCGAGGAAGACGGGGACCGGATCGCCGACCGCCGAAGCCTTGGCCCGCAGCAGGCGCAGCCGTATCTCAAACTCATGGTCCTGAGTCTGGACCTCGAGCTCGCCGAGGCACTTCCGGCAGGCCTCCCACTTCCCTTGATCGTAGAGCAGATCCGCCAAGCCGTATCTCGCCAGCGCCTTCAGCTCCTCGTTGCCGATGCCGGCCGCCTCGGCGTCGGCCTGCCGGAAGAAATTCTCGGCCGCCTCGAAGCCGCCGAAGCCGCGCTCCCAATAGGCGAGCATCAACGCGAACCAGCCGGCGAGCAGCGGCTCGGAAATTTCCTCGGAGACCTTGCGCCCCTCCCGGAAGCAGCCCAGGGCGTACTCGCCCATGCCCAGCGTCAGGTACACGCTGCCTTGGCGCAGCAGGTTGTGCGCGATGTCCTTGCGGGTGCCGAACTTGCGCTGGTACTGGTCCATCTTCTGCAGGATGGAGAGGGCCTCGATGTAGCGGTTTTCCTTGAGCAATGCGGTCAGCAGGTTGCCCATGACGGAATACAGCGCGTGCATGGCGCCGGACTGCTCGGCCAGGACCATGGCCTTCTTCAGGCAGGAGATCGTTTCCTGGTAGCGGGAGCCCTTCAGGCAGGCAAAGCCCATGCCGTTCAAGAGGGTGAGCTGGTCCGAGATGTTGTAGGACTCGGAGCGCTCCAGGCGGCGGCGGAAGAACTGGACGGCCTCCTCGTGCCGCCCGGCCAGCGACAGGGAGAGTCCGAGATTGTTGTTCTTGACTTGGAACCTTTCCGCCTCGGAGAGCTCCGCCTCCCGCGCGAAGGTCTTTTCGAAGCGCGCCACGGCCTCCGCCACCTTCCCCTCGTGGAGGTCGACGTTGCCCAAGGCGTTTTCCAGGATGGTCCGATGCAGGGGGTCGCCGTCCGGAAGCAGTCTCACCGCCTCCTCGTAGTGCTCGCGCGCCTGGGCGAATTTCCGCGTCTTGAAGTACAGCCAGCCGGCAAGCTCCTCGCTCTCCCAGGATGGATACTGCGCCAATTTTTCCCGCAATCTCTCCGCCTCGGGGTAGCTGCCCGAGAGGATCAGGAGGCGGAAGGCCTTCAAGGTCAAGGCCTGCCACTCCGGTGAACCCTCCGCCGTCAGCTCGGCGGCCTTCCGCAGGCACTCGCAAGCCGAGGCGACCTTCCCTTCCCGCTCCAAGTCCTCGCCGGCTTGGCGGTAATAACGGATCGCCTCGGGATTTTCCCCCGCCTTCGCATAGTGATAGGCAAGCTCCTTCACCGGCGTCGCCGCGGACTGGGCGAGGCCGCGCACGATCTTGCCGTGCAGCTCGCGCCTCCGCTCGGCCGGGAGCTCACCGATCAGGTCGAGGGCCAAGGCCTGGCTGGAGACGCGGTAGACCGGATCTCCGTAGGGATTCCCGCTCAGCAGGCCCAGCTTCATGCAATTTTCCGCCACGTCGACGAAGGCGGCGGAATCCATGCCGAGGATGTTCAAAATCTCCGCTTCGCCCGCGGGCCTAAACAGGAGGGCCAGCGTCATCAGCAGCTCCTCTTCCGCGGGCTTGAGCTGCTTGAGCTTTTCCTCGTAGAGCTGGTGGATCTTGTCGGGACGGAGCAGGTTCTCCAGGGGCTCCCCGCGGAAGAAGTGCGGGGCGAGAAAACGCAGACCCTCCACCATCAGCAAGGGGAGGCCGCCGGAATACTGGTGCAGGACCTCGGCCAAGTTTTCGGTCGGGGTCCGCTCGCCCAAGACCAGCTTGAGATAGGTGGAGATCCCCTTCGCGCTCAGGTGGGGCAACCGGACGCCGTCCTCGATCGCCTCCTCGGTCGCGACGAGCAGGAACAGGGGCGCCGGCTGGCCGGAGGCGCGCAGCTTGCGGGAATGCGCCGCCAGCTCGAGCACCAGGCTGCGCAGGTCTTGGTCGGCCTTGTGAAAATCGTCGATCAGCAGGCAGAGGGGCCCGCGCTTCGAGGCCTCCAGGAGGAAGTCCATCCGGCGCCGGGTCTGCCAATTCTGGTCCAGCGCGTCGCCGGTGAAGGGCGGCATGTCCAGCCACTTCTCCAGTTTCGGCCAGGAGGGGACGTTCCAGTCGCATTCCACCTGCAAGAAACGGATCTCTTTCAGTTGGACGACGTGGCGGATTTCCTCCAACACCCGGCTCTTGCCCAGGCCCGCCTCTCCGGTGATGAAATACACCGAGGAGAAATCCGAGGGCTCCGCGGAAAACAAGGCCTTTTCCAGGCGCTCTTGGATCGGCCGAAGCACCTCCTCGCGGCGCTCGACGATGGGGCCCTCGATGGGGATCTGCGCGTTGAGCTCCTCCTCCTCGTGGCGATACCGGCCGCCGGTCGCGAGGTTCAGGAAGTTCAGCACGACCCGGCTGTTGGAAAAACGGTCGGAGGGATTCTTGGCCAGGAGCTTTTCCGTAATCTCGCGGAGGTAGGCCGGGACCTCGCGCCCCTTCCAGAGGCTCGGGGACAGGCTACCGGAGCGGTGCCACTCCATGACGTCTTCCGGGTCGTTCGCTCGGAAGGGCAGACGCGCGGTGAGGCAGAGCAGGCAAAGCATGCCCAGCGAATACAAGTCCACCCGGTGGTCGAGTTTGGCGCTGCGGGCCAGGACCTCGGGCGCGATGAAGGCCAGGGTGCCGCCGAACTGCTGGGGCAGCGCCTTCAGCCGCACCGCCACGCCGAAGTCGACGAGCTTCACGTTGGGATGTCCGGCCAAGTCCTCCACCAGGACATTTTCGGGCTTGATGTCGAAATGAATGATGCCCTGGGAATGGATGCACTCCAGCGCGGAGAGGATCTGGACCAGGATCTCTTCGAAATAGGCGACGGGCTTGTCCGCGATGGCCTCGAGCAGGGGCTTACCCGGGCAAAACTCGGTGCTGAGGAAATACTGCTCGTTTTCGGGAGAAAAACCGAAGTCGAAGACCCGGGCGAGGTGGACCTGCTTCAGCTCGGCCAAGATCTCGAATTCCCGTTTGAAGACGTCGATGTTGTTTTGATCGCAATGCTTGAGGTGGAGGAACTTGACCGCGACCTTCTCCCCCCGACGGGGATCGTCGGCCAGCCAAACCTCGCCGAAGCCGCCTTCGCCCAGCTTTTTGAGGAACTCGAATTTCCCTGCTTCGGTATTTCCTTGCCCGAAAGCACCCACAAAAAAACCCCTACCCTCCTCCTTCCCAAACAAATCCATGATAACCCACGGGCGGGGCGAATTGCACCATCATTTCTTTGCCATGATCTCCTGGACAGCGCGGGCCTAAGGTCCCTATCATGGGGACTCACAGACAAGGGGTGCCGGGTCGTGGGGGGCCTTTTCAAAAACAGCAAGATTTCCTTCTTGCTTTTCAAGTTCTTCCTGGAATTCGCCTTTTCCGCCGGATTCTTCGCCGCGACCTCCCTATTCATCACGCGGGTGGGTACCTTTTCCCTGTTCTACATCTATTTTGCCTCCTCCATCATCGCGCTCGGCCTCTCCTATTTCTTTTCGAAGATCATCGACCGATACTCGCGAAAGGTCATCTTTTACGGCTCTTTCTTCACCTTGGGCGGCCTGGTCCTGATCGGCTGGGCCCTGATCCAGCTCTTCCCGGAGTGGAAGGCCCTCTATTTCGCGGTGCGCATCTATTCCTACGCCGTCCTGGTCCTGACCGGGCTGGAATTTTGGGTCCTCGCCAGCCTCACCTTCACCCACGCCGACTCGAAGAAGGTCAATTCGCAGCTGGTGGTGGCCACCATCCTGGGCGAGATGGCCGGCGGCCTCTTCACCGGCTTCGCCTCCCAATGGCTGGGCACCGAGTCGCTGTTGCTGCTGTGGGGCGCCTCGCTCTGCATCATTCCTTTCCTATTCGTCCGCTTTTCTTTCCCGCGGCCAGAGACCTCCGGATTTTCGACCGGAATCGTGTGGGGGGAGGTCCAGGCCCCCGGGACCGGCTTCCGCTCGCGGTCCTTCTTCTCCAACCGCCTGATCCAGCTGATCTTCGTCTTCTGGATCGGCTACTCCTTCATCTGCTACGGCTCCGATTACGTCTTCAACTCCTTCGCCGCCGAGCGGATCCAAGGGGAGGACGAACTTACCGCCTTCTTCGGCAAGGTCTCGGCGGCCGCCAGCCTGATCGTGCTTTGCTATCACCTGCTGATCGCTCCGAAAATCACCGAGCGGCTGGGCCCGGCGCAAAATTTCATCCTCTTCGCCGCCTTGATGATCCTGCCGTGGATCCTTTTCATCATTCACCCCTCCCTGGTGACCATCGCGATCGTGGACGGCATCGTCTTCTATTTTTCCGATCACTTCGCGACCGGGATCCACTCCTCCATCCTCACCGTATTTCCGGAGCGGGTGAAGGGCCGGCTTCGCGTCCTGACCGAGGGCTTCGGCCGGCCGCTGGGCACCGTCCTGCTCTTCGCCGTCGCGGCGCTCTTCGCCTTCCAAGTCCGCATCGAACAGATGCAGTATTGGATGCTGGCCGCCGCGGCGCTGTTCTTCCTGTTTCCGCTGCTGTTCCGCAAGCCCTACGGGCGGCACCTGCTCAACTGCCTCCATTCCCGCGATCCCAGCCTGGTACTGAACTCGGTGCAGGCCCTCTGCGAGAGCCCGCAAACCGAGGCGATCGCGCCCTTGGCCTCGATTCTCCACGACTCCAAAAGCACCGAGCTGCGCCGCTCCGCGGTGACGGCGCTGGAACACATCCGCAACCCCGAGGCGATGAAGACGATCCTGCCCATCCTCGCCGACCCCAAAAACTCCCTGCACTCCGCCGCCATCGACGGACTGCGGAATTCTCCCGAGTTCCAGGGCATCTACACCTTGATCGGCCTCCTGAAGAACGATCAGGAAAAGGACCCGGTCCTGATAGCCAAGTCCTTCCGCGTGCTGAGGGATCTCTTGGGCAAGGAGGTGATCGTCTTCTTCCTGGGCTATCTCTACGATCCGAACCCCCAGGTGCAGGCGGCGGCGCTCAAGGCCCTCGCCGGATTCCGCGACCGGCGCTTGATCCCGATCTTCCTTCCCTTCTTGGAACACGCCGATCCCCGGGTGCGCGGGGCGGCCTGCGTCGCGCTCCACCCCTTCGCCCGGACCCGGGAAGGAGTGCGGGACAAGGCCCTGGCCGAAATCGAGCGGCTGGCCAGCTCCCGCGAGACCGCCGAGCGCCTGGCCGGCCTCGAGGCCATCGGCGCCACGCGGCTCTACGCCTACGAAAATCTTTTGGAGAACGCGCTGCGCGACCCCGACAAGACCCTGATCTGGGAGGCGGCCTCGGCCCTGGCGCAGTTGAAAGACCTGGATTTCCTGCAGCCCTATCTCCTGCTCTTGCTCGACGAGGACGAAGGCTTAGCCGTGGCCGCCGGGAAGCGGGTGGCGGAATTTCCCCGCTGGAGCCGCCGGAAGTTGTTCGATAAAATCGAGGAGCTTCAAGACGCGCAACGCGCTAAGATCCAGATACGACTGCGGAAGACCCATCAGGATTTCTCGCACGACTGGTGAAAGGGCGATTTCGCTTGCTGCCTCGACTCCCGCTTCGGGCCCTCGTCTCGACTCTCCGCCGCTCGCTAGGCCGGGGCGGGCTTTTGCTTTTCCTGGCGCTGCCCCCCCTGCCCTTGCCGGCGCAGGAAAGGGGGCCCGCGAGCGCCGACACCCAACCGACCGGGCCGCCGCTGCTCCCCGACCCAGGATTCATCGAGGACCTGCCAAAGCCGGCCAAAAAATGGTCGGCGCGCCTGCGCTCGGATTTCTATTCCAAGTACGTCTGGAACGGGGTGCTCTACAGCGAGGGGCCGGTATGGCAGCCCTCGGCGACGCTGGAAATTTACGACGTGGGAATGACCGTCTGGGCCAATTTCGTCCTGGGCGACGAGCCGAACCGGGGCGAGTTCAACGAGGTGGACCTGACGCTCTACTATCAAAGGGACCTCGGAAAATGGAGCCTGCAGGCCTCCCTCATCTCCTGTCTCTATCTCAACGACGACCCGGCCTCGCGGAACCGCGGGCCGAACTCGCTGCAAGGCTACTTTCAGGTCAGCCGCGCGCTGGGCCCCGTCAAGTTGTTCACCGATCTGAGCGTCGGCTTCCTGGAGCCCTCCGGGACGATCCTCTGGGACTTCGGCGTGTCCTACCGGCGCCAGCTCCCGCTGAAATTCCGCATGGAGACCTCGCTGCTCTTCGCCGTCGGCGACGCCCGCTTCAACAAGGCCTACTTTGCGGACGTCGGGACCCAGGCCAACCTGCTGGTCTATTCGCTCGCCTTCCCCTGGGCGCCGCTCAAGGGCTTCAGCTTCATCCCCAGCCTGAGCTTCTCCAACCTCCTGGCGCCCTCGCTGCGACGCGCCTCGCCCGAGCCCACGGTGCTGTGGGGCGGACTTTCCGTCGTCTACGATATTTGAGGAATTTAGATGATCGCGTGCCGGATCTTCGCCGAGACCCATTCGCTGAGACCCACCAGGGAGAAGATCGCCAGCAGGATCAGGCTCACCTGGGACCATGCCAGGTTGTTCATCGAGGCCTCCAGCTGCAGGCCGATACCGCCGGCCCCGACCAGGCCCAGGACCGCCGACTCGCGGATGTTGATGTCCCAGCGAAACACGGAGATCCCGGCGAAGGAAGGGAGGATCTGCGGCACCACCGCGTAAGTCAGGATCTGCCCGTTGCCCGCGCCGGTGGCGGCGATGGCCTCCATCTGGCGGGGATCGACCTCCTCGATCGACTCGTAGATCAGCTTGGCGACGAAGCCCACCGAGCGCAGCGCGATCGCCAAAATGCCGGCGAGCAGGCCAGGGCCGAGGATCGACACGAGGAGCAGGGCCCAGATGACGGAATTGATCGAGCGGGACGCGACGATGAGGAACATGGCTATGGGCCGCAAGACCCACAGGCTGGGCGTCACGTTGCGCGCCGCGAGGTAGGAGACCGGGATCGCCAGCAACACGCCCAGGGCCGTGCCCAGGGTCGCGATGTTGATCGTGTCCCAGAGCGGCTTCAGCAGGGTCGGAAAATAATCCCATTTCGGCGGGAACATCCGGCCGCCGATCTCGGCGATCTGGCGCGGCGAATCCTTGACGAACTCCCAGATGGTATTCTCGTTCATCGCCTTCCAGCAATAGACGGCGACGGCGACCAAGAGCAGCCAAGAAAACCAGGCCAGCAGCGATTGGGCGGAGGTCCGCCTTTTCCAGACCGGCGGCTTCATTGCGCCCTCTTCCGGACGAAGGCCGAGGCGTACTCCAAGACGATCACGATCGCGATGATCAGCAGGAGGATCCCCGCCGCCACGTCGAACTCGTAGCGCTCGATGGCGGTGTTCAAGGTGGCCCCGATCCCGCCAGCGCCGACGATGCCGACCACGGCGGACTCGCGGAAGTTGATGTCGAGCCGGTACATGCAAAGGCCGACGAAGCGCGGCATGATCTGGGGCTGCACGCCGTAGTTGAAGGTCTGGCCCCAGGAGGCCCCCGTCGCCCGGATCGCCTCGACCTGGGCCGGGTCGATGTCCTCGATGGCCTCGGCGATGAGCTTGCCTAGGAAGCCGATGGTGGCGACGACGATGGTCAGAAAGCCCGCGAAGGGCCCGAAGCCGAACATGGCGACGAAGAGAATCGCGATGATCACTTCCTGAAAGCTGCGCGAAAAGGCGATGACCGTCCGGCAGAAATAGTAAACGAGCGGGTGGGAGATGTTTTTCGCGGCGCCCAGCCCGAAGGGAACCGAGATCAAAATTCCCGCCACGCTGGCGACGACGGTCATGGTCAGGCTTTCCTTCATCCCGATGACGATCTCGTCCCATCGCGAGCGGATGTCGGGATGGAAAAACCCCGAAAGAAAGGCCCAGCCGCGCTCCAGGCCCACGGTCATGCGGCCCCAGTCGAACTCGATGTCGCGGACGGCCAAGGCCAAGTAAACCGCGATCAAGACGTAGAGGCCGTAGCGCTTGACCGGGCTGGGGATCAGCTTGGGCTTGGTCCAGGTTGTCGGGTAAGTCGCCTCGCTCATGAAGCCTCGAGAACTTTTTCCACCTTCAGGGTCTCTTGTTCCCCGGCGCCTTCCTCGTCCTCGGAGCGCTCGGTCTTGGCCCAATCCTCCTCGCCGTAGATCCTGGTGAGCACCTCCGGCGTCAGGCCTTGGGCCGGGCCGTCGTAGACGATCCTCCCGGCCTTGAGCCCGACGATCCGCGGCAGATAAGCCTGGGCCAGCGGGACGTCGTGGATGTTGACGATGGCGGAGAGGCCGCGCTCGGCGCAGAGCTCGCAGATCAGGCGCATAATTTGGCGCGAGGTCTTGGGGTCAAGGCTCGCCGTGGGCTCGTCGACCAAAAGCAGATCGGGATTTTGCAGCAGGGCGCGGGCGATGCCGACGCGCTGGCGTTGCCCGCCGCTCAGGGCGTCGGCGCGCTTGTTGGGAAAGGCGCCCAGCCCGACGCGGTCGAGGATCTTGAAGGCCTCGGCGACGCTCTGGCCGGGAAAGCGGCGAAAGAAGCTCTTCCAGAAACCCACGTAGCCCAGGCGTCCCGAAAGGACGTTCTCCATCACGGTCAACCGCTCCATCAGGGCGTGCTCTTGAAAGATCATCCCGATGCGGCGCCGGGCCTCGCGCAGCCGGCGCTTGCCGAAGCGGGTGAGGTCCTCGCCGTTGAGCCGGATGCTACCGGAGCTGGGCTCGACCAGGCGATTGACGCAGCGGATGAGCGTGGACTTGCCCGCCCCCGAGGGGCCGATCAGTCCCACCAGCTGGCCCGCGGGCACCGACAGGCTGACGTCGGTCAGGGCGAGATCGCCGGTCGGGTATTTCTTGGAGAGCTTCTCGATCTCAAGCATGGGGACCCGGCCTACTTACAGGCGTAGCTGACGTTCATGGCCACGTCGATCTGGCGGACGATGTCCCAATGGGTCTTGTAATTGATCTCCATGAACTTGGTGACGCCCTGCTGGGAGAATTCCTTGGCCAATTCCGACCCGGCCCACGGGAAGGTGAAGAAGGCCTGCTTGATCTTGGCGGCCAACTCGGGCTTCAGGTTGTAGACGGTGCCGTAGCTGGTGGTGGGAAAGGTCTGCGACTTGTAGATCGAGACGATCTGATCCGGCTTGACGACGCCGCGCTGGATCATCCGCTTCATGACCTCGTTGGCGACGGCCGCCGCGTCGTAGTCCTTGTTGGCGACGCCCAACACCGAGTTATCGTGCTTGCCGGAGAAAACCGGGGTGAAGTCGCGTCTCGCGATCAGGTTGAACTGCTTGCTGAGCAGCGCCGAGGGCGCCTTGTAGCCCGAATTGGAGGACTCGGAGGTGAAGGCCAGCTTCTTGCCCTTGAGGTCCTCGACCTTGGCGATGCCGCTGCCGGGATAAGTGATGATCTCCATCTCGTAGCCGAAGGCGTTGTTGTCGCCCGCCATCATCGCGAAGGGCACGTAACCCGCGCAGTTCACGCCGAGCGGCGTCCCTCCGGTGTTGAAGCCCGCGACGTGCAGGCGACCGGCCCGCATCGCCTCGATCTGCGCGGCGTTGGACTGCACCGGGAAGAAGACGACCTTCTTGCCGGTGACCTTCTCCATGTGCTTGAGAAAACCGTCCCAAACCTTGGCGTAGACGGCGGGATCTTCGACGGGGGTGTAGGCGAAAATCAAGACGGGCGGATCGAGGAGCTTGCTCGGATCGGCCGGCGCGTCGGCGAGCAGATCGCCGTTGGCGTCCTGGTACTTCGCGTCCAGGGCCCGCGCGGGGGCTGCGAACATCAGAGACAAGGCAAGCGCACAAGTGAATCCGAGGGAAATTCCTTTTCGCATAACTCTCCTTGAATTTTTACGATCTTGCTTGAGTGAACGTCAGCGGGGAAAGCCCATACCGAATCCGGGCCGGCGCCGCAATCGACATTTATTCGCTTAGGTCCTTTTGCCCGCGGGCTTGGCGGAGCCGCCACAGGCCTGTGACAATTTTGAAAACTCGCGGGCGCCGCGACCGCGGTGAGCTCGCGGATTGAGGCCTCCATCGGATAAAACGGTACAGACTTTCGCGCCGAGAAAGGTCCTAGGCGACTCTCACTTGCTTCGAGAGATAGACGTCCTGAATCGCGTTCAGCAGCTCGACGCCGTCCTTCATCGGTTTCTGGAAGGCCTTGCGACCGGAAATCAAGCCCATGCCGCCGGCGCGCTTGTTGATCACCGCGGTGCGCACCGCCTGGGCCAAGTCGTCCTTGCCGACGGAGGCTCCGCCCGAGTTGATCAGGCCGGCGCGCCCCATGAAGCAGTTCAAGACCTGGTATCGGGTCAGGTCGATCGGGTGGTCGGAGGAAAGCTCGCTGTAGACCTTCTTGTGGGTCTTGCCGAAATTGAGGGCCTCGAAGCCGCCGTTGTTCTCCGGCAGCTTCTGCTTCACGATGTCGGCCTCGATCGTCGCTGCGAGATGGTTGGCCTGCCCTGTCAGGTCGGCCGCGACGTGGTAGTCCTTGTCCTTCGTCTTGAAGGCCGAGCTGCGCAAGTAGGCCCAGAGGATGGTCGCCATCCCCAGCTCGTGGGCGCGCTTGAAGGCCTGGCTGATCTCCCAGATCTGGCGGCGGCTCTCCGGCGAGCCGAAGTACACCGTCGCGCCGACGCCGACCGCGCCCATATCGAAGGCCTGCTCGACTTGGGCGAAGAGGCTCTGGTCGTAGGTGTTGGGGTAGCTCAAAAACTCGTTGTGGTTGATCTTGAGGATGAAGGGGATCTTGTGCGCGTACTTGCGCGCCACCGAACCGAGCACCCCGAGCGTCGAGGCCACCGCGTTGCACCCCCCCTCGATACCGAGCTTCACCAGGTTTTCCGGATCGAAATAGACGGGATTCGGCGCGAAGGAGGCGCCGGCGCTGTGCTCGATGCCCTGGTCGACGGGCAGGATCGACAGGTAGCCCGTACCCGCCAGGCGCCCGTGGTTGAACAGGGTCTGCAGGTTTCGCAGCACCGGGATCGAGCGGTCGGTGGGCGCGAAGACCCGATCGACGAAGTCGGGGCCGGGCAGGTGCAGGCTTTCCTTGGAGACGGTCTTGCATTGGTGCCCGAGCAGGCCTTCCGCCTCGTCACCCAAAAGTTTCAGGATCGTGTCGCTCATCATTAAACTCCCATAGGAAAAATGCGAAATCTTTTTCAAGAGGGGGGATTAGACAAAATGGCGCGGCGGGGTCCAGTCAAAAAAAAACCCAATCAGTCTTTCCCGCAAGATGAGCACATCCTTGCGAGAACCCTGATTGGGTTAACCCCCTGGCTCCCCGGGCCGATTGGCTCCACCCACTATT
>JADYZQ010000146.1 GCA_020853015.1 Deltaproteobacteria bacterium | reverse complement strand
CTCGACGATGTCGAGGGTGTCCTTCAGGCTCTCCGCCACCCCGAAGAAAAACGGCCCGCTGATCTCGAAGACCTCGACGCCCGGCGGAACCTCGCGGCTGTGGATCGAAAGCGGGTCCTCGAGGTCGACGCCGGCGCTCTGCGGGTCGGCGATCTGGCGCGTGATCATCCCGATATTGGTGACGTCTGCCATCCGCTTCATGAAGAGGAAGGCCGCCAGGACCATTCCTACCTGCACCGCGAGCGTCAGGTCGAAGAAGACGGTCAGAAAGAAGGTCGCCAGCAACACCGCGACGTCGCTTTTGGGCGCCTTCAGCAGGGTCTTGAAGGCGTGCCACTCGCTCATGTGATAGGCCACCACCACCAGAACCGAGGCCAGGACGCAGAGCGGGATCAACTTGGCCCAGCGGCCGAAGAGCAGGAGGATCAAGAACAGCACCAAGGCGTGCACTATTCCCGCCACCGGCGTGCGGCCGCCGTTGCGGACGTTGGTGGCGGTGCGCGCGATCGCGCCGGTCGCGGGGATGCCGCCGAAGAGCGGGGACGCTATGTTGGCGATCCCCTGGGCGATGAGCTCGGTGTTGGACTTGTGCCGCATTCCGGTCATGCTGTCGGCCACGACCGCGCTGAGCAGCGACTCGATGGCGCCCAGCAACGCCACGGTGAGGGCGGGACTGAGGAGCATGCGGATCTTCTCGAAACTCAGGTCGGGAAAGGCGGGCTTGGGCAGGGTCGCGGGGATGTCGCCGAAACGGGAGCCGATGGTCTCGACGGGCAGGTGAAACACCTGCACCAGAAGAGTGACGAGGAACATCGCGACGATCGAGCCCGGGATCCGCCGGGTCACGCGCGGCCACAACGCGATGACGGCGAGGGAGAGCGCGGAGAGCAGGACGGTCGTCAGGTCGGCCGAGCCGAAATGCTCGAAATAGCTTCTCCACTGCTCGGTAAAATGCGCCGGCAGGCTGGGGATCTTCATGCCGAGCAGGTCCTTGATCTGCCCGCTGAAGATGATGACGGCGATCCCGCTGGTGAAGCCGGTGGTGACGGGCACGGGGATGAATTTGATGAAGCCGCCCAGCTTGGCGACGCCGAAGCCGATCAGCATCAGGCCCGCGAGGATTGTGCAGATCACCAGGCCGTCGTAGCCGTATTTTTGAACGATGCCGTAGACGATGACGACGAAGGCCCCGGTCGGGCCCCCGATCTGCACCCGGGAACCGCCCAAGGCCGAGATCAGAAAGCCCGCGACGATGGCGGTGAAGAGGCCCCGCTCGGGAGGGACGCCGGAGGCGATGGCGAAGGCCATGGCGAGTGGCAGGGCCACCACGCCGACAATGCCTCCGGCCATGAGGTCCTTGAGGAATTGCGAAAGGCTGTAGTCTTTAAGAGACCGGATCGATTCGGGAATCGATGGCATTGCGAAAGGTCCTATAAGGCCTTTGCGGCGATTTTTCGAGTTTTTTTTCTTTCCGCCCCGTCCCTAAAGGCACAACCTTTCCCGGCCCACCCCGAAAAACCCGGCGCATTTCCTTCATTTAGGCTCGGGACCGGAGGCCGCTCCCCGCGCGGCGGCCCTACCGGAAGATTCGCGCGCCCAGGGGCATGAACCGACTTTCGACAAAACCATTCTCGCCGCCTCCCGGACTCGCGGCCTCGCTGGACGCGGCCTCCGCCGCCGAGCTTGCGGCCCTCGCTTCGGATCCCCATTCGGACCTCCGCAACCAAGACCTGCTGCGGCTGGGCCGCCGTTGGCGGGCGGAGGGGCACGACGAGCGCGCGGCGCGGCTCTTCGCCTGCTTGGGGGGAGAGAACGCTTCCGGAAACGCCGCCGCCACGGCCGAGCGCGAGTTGGCCGCCGTCGCCGGGACGGGGAGCTTCGGTCCGAGATTCGAATACCTCGCCTCCCGCTTGGCCCGCGACCTCACCGACTACCGCCAGCTGCTGCCCATGCTGGCCGCGGGCTGGGTGGGCGAGATCGCGGGGGCCGCGGCCCTTTCCCGGCTCGCCGGCGCCGGCCGTTCCGCACTCGCGGCGCGCCTGCTTGCGGGCGGGACCGCCCTGCTCGCCGAGACGCCGGTCCTCGTCGGCGCGCAGCGGCTCCTGGCTTCCGAATCCGCGCCTCCCCTCCACCGCGCCTGGGCGAGCGGCCTGTTGGGACTCGGAGTCATGAAGTTGTTCGGAGCCTTTGGCCACGGCGCGACAGCCCGTCTGCCCGCTCGGCTGGCCTTCGCCCGGCCCGCCCTCTTCCAGGCCTCGCTCTTTTCCGGCCTGCTGGCCGCCCGCCGCGCGGAAGAGGCCGTCGGCCTGCGCGAGCGCCAGGCAAACGCCACTTTGCTGACGGATACCCTGGCCTCCTACCTTGGGCTTCGCCTCGGCGCCGGCCTAGGGAAGCGCCTCTTGAGGCCGTCCTTGGCACCGCGGAGTGCGGCCTCTCCAAGGCAAGAGGACTTGCGGCTGGACGCGCTTTTCTCCGCTCTCTCGCCGTCGAGACGCTCGGGCTTGGCCTGCCTCGCCTTCGACCTGCATGCGGCCGCCGGCAACGGCCCCTCGGTGGATCTGCCCCGCCTGCTGGGGGCGCTCGCGCTTGCCGGCCTGGGGGTTTACGGATTGTGGCGCTGGGCGCGGGTGCCTCGTCCGACGCCCGGGGAATATTTCTACACCCCCTCGCCCAGCGAGCGTTGGCTGCTGCGGGAATTTTTCCCCCTGGGGAGGGTTCCCGATCGCATCAGTTGGACAGCGTGGAAAAGAGTCCAAGGCAAGGTGCTGCGCGCCTCGGACCTGTTCGACCGCCGGGAAGCGCGGCGTTCTCCCCGAGACTGGAAGCGCCAGGAGCTGCGCACGTTGGCGGTCAACATCTATACGGGCAAGGAATTCCACTACCTCAGTTCCAACGCCCCCGTTCCGCGAAAGGCTCCGGCACCCTACTCGGTGCAGGCGGATCCCTTCCCAAACACCGACGCGAAATCGGATTGAGCTAGGCTGGACTGGTGTCGATGCCCGCAATCGCGACCTGATTGGGGTCTGCCGAATCGATGCGCACCAGCAGGCGCGCGCCCGGCTGAAACTGCGGAATCTGCAGCATGGAGATGACCATCTTGGTCTGCACCTGGTAAGGTCGGCGGCTACGGTCGGGGGTGACCTCGAGGGTCATCAGGACCTGGGGATTGTTGTTGATCTGGACCCCTGTATCGGCCAAGGCCAGCACTTTGGCCTTGCCGGGCTCGCCGGTTTGCAGGATGCGCTTGGCGTTTTGGTTGGGTTTAATGACCTTGACGTAGATGAAGTAAAAGACGACCGCGAGAATGCCGAAGGTGAACAGCAGGGAAACGGCCGTAAGAATGAGACCCGTCATCATGGCTAAGCTCCTTTATTGAACCCCGAAGGCGGGCAGATTAACCGATACCGGCCTTACGGCAAAATTATTTTTGCGCGGGGGTCGCGGCGGCGGGAGGAGCCCGGACCTCGGCCCCAAGGGCGGGACCGGCGGCCAGGGACAAAAACAGGGCGAATAGAGCGAATCATTCTCATAAATCCCTGGCTTGGATTTTGGAGTTGATAGATTTTACCGAATTCATTAAGCGAATGCGGAATCGTATTCTTTCGGGGATCGTCTAACGGTAGGACTACGGACTCTGACTCCGTCAATCTTGGTTCGAATCCAAGTCCCCGAGCATTACTCTTCTATCGTAGCCAGATAGCCCACACTCCTGACAAAAAAACGCAAACCCCGATCAATTAGAAATATTCGGCGTTTTCATAATCGAAGTCGAAGGGATCTGCGGATCCATCACCTGAGTCTTCGCCTTCACGGAGCAAGTCACCGCATCCGAACCGCCGTCGCTCACGTTGAGCGTGACCGACCCGTCTTGTCCGTTATCTCCCGAAATGACCTCGAATACGTAACGGCCTGGGTAGTGCAGCGCCAGCATCGCATTTTTCTCGCAAGAATCGAGCGTCTTTTGCGCCCCCCAACCCGGAGAGTTGACGCTGATGTTGACGTTCATCGGCTTACCGGCCGATCGACCCTCGATGCTCAACGCCAAGTAATTCGCCCCGACGCCCGGAACGTGTTGTTGCTGTACCTTGGTCACGGACTCGAGGGACACCTGATTGATCGCCCAATTTTGCGCCGCCAAATTCCCCGTGGCTGCCATCGACAAAAATACGCCCGTCCCCAGAGCGGATTGCAAAACCTTTCGAAGCTTCATCGCCATCTCCTTTAATTGACAATTATGCGAAATGCCGCGTCGTCCTCGTCCGCCTTGTCTTCTACCTTGCCGCCGTCCGTATTTCCCTCGACTCCGCCCGCACCGACTTCGGCGTCGCCTCCGCCCTGGGAAAGGCCCGCTTCGGAAACGTCGTTGGAATGCTGGCCCGCCCGGCCCTCCGCGGTCGGCTGCAAAAGCGCGGAACTTTCCCCGCTTTCTTCCCCCTTCTTACCCGTGCAAGACGCACAAAAAAGGAGGACGACGAACAGGGATGAAAAAAGGCGCCAAAATAGAGTTAAAACGCGAGGACGTATCGGCATAAGATATATGAAATATTCCCGAATCCCCTATTGGGGATCCTAGCAGCCCAGAAAATATTAATCCAGACAAGACCTTCCCCCATCGCCGCGTTGCGCCTTTTTTCGCTGGCCCCTCGAGAAACCTCGGTTGTACAATCAATTCCCGTTCGAACGTGGAACAGGGGGGGGACCATGGCTGCCATCTTCGAAACCTTCGAAAAATCCGCGAAAAAACACAACCTGCGACCCGCCGTCGCCTTCCTCAAAAACGGCGAAAAGGTCCATTGGACCTATCAGGAACTGCTCGACAGCGCCAATCGCTGCGCCGGCGTGCTGCGGAAGCTGGGGCTCAAACAGGGCGATCACGTCGCCCTGATCTCGGCCAACGACCCTAACTGGTCCGTCGTCGACCTCGCGGTCAACAAGTTGGGCATCGTCCTCGTCCCAATCCACACGGTCCTAACCGTCGATCAGATCGCCAAGGTCCTCGCCCAATCCCGCTCCAAGATGCTCGTCCTGGGTCCGGGTCTCGAGGACAAGACCGCCGCCCTCCTCGGCAAGCTGCCGCCTTGCACCGAGTCGGTGTTGTTTTTCGAAAAATCGCTCAAAAAAGGCGAGCTGCCGAAGGGGAAGCGGGCCCACTTCCTCGACGAGCTGATGAAACAAGCCCGACCGCTCCCCGCCGCGGACGCGCCGAAGGTCAAGGGCGAGGACCTTTCCACCATCATCTTCACCTCGGGCACCACGGGAGACATGAAGGGCGTGCTCCTCACCCACCGGGGGCTGACCGATTCCACGATCTTCGGCAACGAGCCGGTCGAGGCCTCGGCGGAAGACATCATCCTCTCGGTGCTGCCGCTGAGCCACGCCTTCGAGCGCAACGCGGGGCTCTTGGGCCCGCTCTTCCTCGGCGCTCAGATCAACTACGGGCGCGGCCTCCCCCAGCTGGTCGAGGACATCCAGGTCTTCCGCCCCACCCGCATCAACGCGGTGCCGCGCCTGCTCGAGAAGATCCGCGCCGGCGTGATGGACAACCTCAAGAAGCGCTCCGAGGGCCTCTATACCGTCTTTCTCAAGATGCTGGAGCAGAGCACCCAATTGTACCGGAAGAAAAGCCGGCGAAGCGCCGCCGCCCTCCTTCACCTCCCGGCCGACCGGATCGGCGAGCTGCTCTTCTACAAGAAGATCCGGCAGAAATTCGGCGGCCGCCTGCGCCGCATCATCTGCGGCGGCGCGCCCATCGACCCGGAGGTGGTCGAGTTCTTCGAGTCCATCGGGATCGAGGTCCTGCAGGGCTACGGCCTGACCGAGGTCTCGCCCACCGTCAGCGTCAATCCGCTGCGCCGCAACAAGATCGGTTCGGTGGGCCTTCCGCTCCGCTGCGTCGAGGTCAAGCTGGGCGACGACGACGAAATTCTGGTGAAGGGCAGCACCCTGATGCGGGGCTACGACAGCGAGCAGGCCACCCGCGAGGCGATCGACGAGGATGGTTGGTTCCACACCGGCGACCAGGGGCATATCGACGAGGACGGCTATCTCTATATCAAGGGCCGCATCAAGGAGATGCTCGTCACCTCCTACGGCAAGAACGTCATCCCCTCGGTGGTCGAGCAGGCGCTGGAGAAGAGCCAGTGGTTCCTGCAATCCGCCGTCTTCGGCCACGGCAAAGCCTATCTGGTCGCTCTCTTGGTCCTCAACCAAGATATCGTGAGGCGGGAATTCTCCGCCCCTGAGTACGCCGCCCTCGCCTGGCCCGAGCTCTGCCATCACCCCAAGGTCCTGCAGCGGGCCAAGGAAGAGCTGGCGCGGGTCCAGAAGGAATTGGCCTCCTACGAGCAGGTGAAGAAATTCGAGAT
>JADYZQ010000145.1 GCA_020853015.1 Deltaproteobacteria bacterium | reverse complement strand
GCCCCGGTCGGGGCGGATGCCGTCGTCCCGTCGCCTTCCCTGCTGCGCGCCCTGATGGGCGCCGAGAACGCCCGTGAATTTTCCGACATTTTACGTGAGAACCGGCCGGCCTTTCGCGCCGAGGCCTTTTTGGCCTTGGCCGCGCGCTTGGAGCGGGAGGGCCGCGTCGAGGCCGCGGCCGAGCTCTACGGCGCGGTGCTGGCGATGCCGGGGATCGACGCCCAGCTCCCGCTGGCCCGACAGAGATTCGACGCCCTGCAGGGGCAAGGGCCCCTGCGCCCGCGCCTGGAAAGTTTGGGACGGCGCTTCGTCGCCCAGGCCACCGACCCTCGGATGATCGCCGCCTTCGGCGTCGCTTCCTGGGTCGCCGGCATGACCCGCCTCGGCGTCGGCGCCTGGCTGGCAAGCCGCGGCGCCGGCCTGCTGACCCGCGGTTTGGGCGCACGGTTGGCGGGCGGAACCGCCGGCTACGTGGCCGAGGTCCCCGCCTTCGTCGGCGCGCGGCGCCTGCTGTCCCATTTTTCGCGCTCGGAAGGGGCGCACGAGCCCGGCCTTGGCGAGGAGCTGGCCTCGGCCGCGATCTTCCTGGGCGTGCTGCAGATGAGCGGTTTCGCGGGCGGGGCGCTGGGCCGGCGCTGGGCGAAGGCCCCGCTCCCGCGCGGCGCCTGGAACGCCGCGGCCTCGCTGGGCGGGGTTTATCTCGGTCACCGGCTCGAGGAGGCCGCCGGGTTGCGGCCCGCGCGGGACGAGGCCTCGCGCTGGGTGGACACCGCCGATACCTGGCTGCAGATGCAGGTGGGCGGCCGCATGATGCACGGCCTCGGCGGGACGGCCGGGGCGCGCGCCCGCTACGAGCTGCTCCTCCGCCACGGCCTCGAGACGGCCCTAAGCCCGCGGCCCGGCCTGGCCGCGTCGGCGCGCTTTCTCGAGGGCTCGGCGCCGGCCGCCGCCTATTCCTTCCGTGAGATGATAGGCGCGGAGGTCCCGCCGCTCATCGAGCCCGCCCTGCAACGCCTGTCCCAGTCCTGGGGGCGGGTGGCCGGCAAGGACTCGCTGCACCAGGTGCGGGTCCTAGGCCAGGAGTACGGCGACCTCGACCGCCTGGTCGAGGCCTTCGAACTCCTGCGGCCCGAGGACTCGCGTCGTCTCAACATCTCGCTGCGCCGCCTGCGCCACATGGTCCAGCACGCCCGACCCATCGGCGCGAGGGGAAGCTACCTGGAATGGCTGACCCGCTGGGGCTTCACCGAGTCGGTGCGCCGCAAGGATGCGGCGACCCTCCAGGGCGTCCTCGACGCCATCCACGATGGCATGGAACTGACGACCTTCGAACGGCTTCTGCAGCCGCTCTTCCCGCAGTACCGGATGCAGCCGATGACGATCGGCGCCATGCGCCGCGCCCTGCAGAACTTCAAGCCCGTCCACCGCGCCATCAACATCCTGCCGATGGGCGCCCCCGCGCGCGACCTGCTGCATCGGACCGTCCTGCATCTCCAGGCTATGGACCGCCAGGACCCGCTTTACATGGAAATGGATCAATTCCTCGAGGCCCTGGCCCGGACGGTGCGCGAGAAGGATTCCCTGCTCCCCGATATCGAAAGGGCGATGGCGCCCATCCCGCTCAGCCCGCTGCCCTACATGCGCCTGTTCCGCATCTACCGCGTCATGGCGCGGGAGTTCGACGTCTACACCAAGTACCGCGAACTGACCGGCGAGGGGTTGAGCCTGATCGGGATGCGGAGCCGCATGGACCAACCCGCCGCTCTGGAAGAGGTCGATGGAACCCAGCATAACGGATTTTACGACGAGCCGGAGATGGCCGAGATGTTCGCGAACTTCAACCGCCTGTTTTGGAAGTTCATCGACGGGCATACGGTCGCCAACGCGGCGGCGCGGCGCCGGGATATCTTTCGCCGGCACCTGCCCCAGCCGCGCCCGCTGGCGGTTTCGGACGCATTGCGGATCTTGCGTGAGTTGGGCGATCCGGTCTCCTTAAGCGTCGTCGATTCGGTGGTGAACTGGCAGGTTCGCCTGGAATTCCTGTCCCGGGACGAATTTGAGGCCGAAGTTACGCCCTACGTCGGAGAGCGGGCCCGCAGCATGATCGGCGTCTTCATGCCCAGGCACATCACCGGCCAGCCGGACCGCATTTTGATCAAGCAGATCGAGAATTTCTCCGAGCCCTCTTTTCACGACGCCGCCTTTTTCCGTATCGGTTTTGTCGTCCACGAGCACGAGCATTTCCTGCATACCGTCCCCGGGGTCCGGAGAAGCCGCTTGGAGATCGCGCGCCAAGAGATGCGCGCCTGTCATCGCGAGTTTGAATGGCTGGCCGAGCACGGCGAGTCCGCTTGGGTTCACTACATCAGCGCGGAGGGGGCCGCCGGCTGGGCCATGCAGCTGCGCAGCGTGAACGAGGCCTGGAACTTCAAATACACCGACCCCAACGATTGAAACGGAATATCTTAGCGGGATCCATCCTCGCCGTCTTCCCCGGCGGGGCCCGGGTCTTCGCGCTCGAAGGCGGCCGCGATCGGCAGGCCCTCGGCGGGGCGCGACTGCGGCGGGACGGAGAGCCGAAGCTGGGCGGTGGTCTCGGGGACCAGGGACTGGCCATGGAAGGCGAATTCGTTTAGGCCGATCCGGATGCGGTCGCCTTCGGTCAATCGGACGAAGCCCTGGAAGGGCAGGACCCGCTGGCCGTCCACCAGGACGGGGACGCGGTCTTGGCGGACTTCGAGGATCCACACGCGGCGCGCGGGATCGCCCGACTCGCTGCGACCGCTCAGCGAGAGGACGGGCTCGCGGCCCGAGGCGCCGCGCAGCGTGGGGTCGACGAGGGCGACCCGCGGGTTGGCGGAAGGATTGTCGAGGGGCGTGCGCTCGCTCGGCAGTGCATAGAAGTCGACTTGGACGCTGCGCATGTCGGGCGTGTTTGGCACCAGGCCCAGGGGCAGCGTGCCGGGCGTGCCGGTCGCGGAGGTTTCGGCTTCGGATCTTAAGTCCGAGATCCGCCAGCCCTCGCGGACCGCGACGCCTTCCGGCCTCCGACCGTCGAGCACCGTCTCGATCTCGGCCGTGCTCAGGGCGCGGGGGCTTTCGATCTCTTGGAAGAGCGGCGCCTCGGGGCCGGCCTCGGAATCGAGGCGCAATTGGTAGACGTAGAGCCCTTCGTCCGAGCGGAACCCGCCCCGCGCGACGCGGTAGAGGTGCTCGCCGCCGGCGATCACCAATTCGCCGGAAGTCGCGACGGGCGCGGCGGCCGGGGTTGGCGTCGTCGCCGGGCGTCTCGCGGCCGCGGGGATCGGCGGCGGGACGGAGGCCGGGCGCCGCGCGGCGGCGGGGATGGGCGGGGGCACGGAAGAGCGCCGCGCGGCGTCGGGCGCGCGGGGCGCGGGGGTCGGCGCGGCCGATTCCGCGGCGACCGCGGCCGGCCGGTGCAGGTAGGCGGCCAGGCTGAAATTGTCGGGCTTGAACTTGTCGATCGGCGCGGTCGCGGCCTCGCTGTCATAGACGTTGCACTGGCGGTCGATGAAGAGCTCGCGCCCGCGGTGGCTGAAGCGGAAGCGCCCGTTGGCCGCCGCGGGCAGTTCTCGGGCGCGCATGCGGCGGACGACCTCCATGCGGGCGTGGGTCTCCTCGCGCAGGATGCGGTGCGCCTCCTCGGCGCTGCGCGCACCTTGAATCAATTCGCCCACCACGTCGGTGTCGATGAAGTTTTCCCAAAAGCCGTCCGAGCCGGCGAGGACCAAGTCGCCCTCCTGCAGGACCAGGCCGTGCTCGTAGCCCGCCGCGCGCCTGACCCGGCCGTTTGATTCGGGAATCTCCCCGTCGGCGGTGCCGGCAAGGGCGAGGGATTCATGGCTGCCGACGCCGTTGGTGACCTGGTTGGCCATCGGATGGAGCCGAATCTCGCGCGTGCGCCGCAGGTCGACGCCGCTCTCCTGCATGGAGTCCGCGGCCACCGCGCCGACGTTCTGTTCGACGGTCGCGTAGACCCGGCGGTAGTGCCCGTCGGGTCCTCGCCGGTAGACGCGCAGGCTGGCGTCGCCGGCGAAGTGGGTCTGCAGGACGTAGGAGCCTTCCGGACGCGACGGCGGGACGATGCTGAAGCTGACCGAGCAGGAGCCGCCGCCGTCCGCGCCGGCGCCGGGACGCGCCCGGCCGGGGTCGCGGATCCACCCGCGTGCCGCGGCCATTGCCGCCTCGCGGTCGCGGCCTTCATGAAAGGCGCGGTTGAATTCGCGGACGGCCGCATTGGCCAGCTCCCAGGCGCGCCGCATGTCGCCCGAGCGCCGCAATTCCGCGGTGAAGGCCTCCACGCTCAACTGTGCGGCCGCGTCGCCGTTGCCCATGCCGCCCATGCCGTCGGCGACCATCATCGAGTAGACGCGCCGTCCATGGGCGTCGCGGTATTCCAGCCCGCCCACGTAATCCTCGCCCACCGGGTGCTTGGGGTCGATGCCCTGGGTGGCGACGTAGACCAGCTCGCCGCCGGGCAGCTGCGCGCGGCGGCTGTGACGGGTCAGGGTCTCGGACATTCGAGCCGCGTCCATCCTTTGGCCGGCCAAATGCCCGTCGATCTCGGGTAAGTTGCCGCCCATGACGTTGGGCTGCAGCAGCGGGCGCTCCATCGGCGAGGGAGGCGGCGCGGCCTCGGGGGGCGGCGCGGCCTCCAGGGGAATGACCTCGGCGGCGCGAGCGACGGGGGGGACCGCCGGGGCCTCGGCGCCCGCGGCGGGGATGCGGTCGAGGAAGACGCGGGCCCCGCGTTGGGTGTGGCCCAATTCGTCGATCAGCCCCATCGTCCGCGCCTGAGCGGCGGGGATCTCGAAGGTCACCATGGCCGGCGCTTCGCCGGGCGCCTGCCGGAGGACGGCGAAGGTGGCCTCGAAGCGGTCGGGCCGCGAGGCCGGGAGGACGCGGTCGACGCTGGCGATGTAGCGCCAAGGAGCGGCGCCGGGCTCGGCCCGGTAGGGCCGGAAGACGAAAGAGGAACCATCCTCGGCGGTCACGGTGAAGTCGGCGAAGGCCGCCTCGGCGGCGGGACCGACGGGCGGCGGCGCGGCGGCCGGGCCGACCGTCGCGACGGAAACTCCCGCCGCCGCGGCCGGGGCGGAGCCTAAGCGGCCGCGTACCCAACGGATCACGCCCAAGATGCCGACGGGCAAGACGGTGCCGAAGATCCCGGCCAGAAGCGAGACGCCCGGCGAGTGTCCCATCGAGGTCATCGCCATCATCAGGCCTGCGCCGAGGAAACTCGCGTGCAGGTTGCCGCCGCCGAAGGGATCGGGCGGAGTGCTGCGGCGAGGGGACTCCGTCGCGGCTGGCGCCTCCGTCTCGCGCAGGGCTTCGGCGGCCGCGTCGGCGCGCTGGGTGGCCGCGGCGAGGTCCATCTCCGCCTCGGGGACGGCGTCGGTCGGCCGGGCCTCGGGGAGCCGGCCGGACAAATACAGGCCGTCTTGCGGGCGTCCCCGCTCGATGGGGACGGATTCGGCCTCGGCATAGGTCGCTAGGAAGATGCGCTCCATCGCGGGGGAAAGGGTCATCGCGCTCACCCGGGCGCCGGGGTGGCGGCCGGCCAGATCCTCGCGGAGCGTCCGGGAAAAGCTCTCGTAGAGGCCGCGGCCGCGAAGGCGCTCGGCCAGGTGCACCTGCGCCAGGTGGATTTCCGCGTCGCCCTCGGGATGCAGGATCTCGACTTGGTGATAGAAGTCCGCCTCGGCGAAGCTCTCCCCCGTCAGGAGGCGGCGCATCGCGCCCTCCTCGGTCAAGAGGCGGGGCTCGGCGATCATGAAAATTTCCGTGACGGCGTTGTCCCGGCGGATCCGCAGCCGGAAGGCGACCGGTTCGCGCGAGGCGGCGCGGTCTCCCAGACTCTCGCGCAGGCGTCGGGTCAGGGTGTCGGAGAAGTCCGACTGCCAGAGCGCCGCGGCCTGGTTTTCGTCGATGCCGTTATCCAGCGCGAATTCGGCGGCGAGCTCGGTCGGGGCGCGGCCCTCCGGAAAAAAGGCGGCGGCCCAATCGGAGTCGAGCGGGTGCTCGGCGGCGCCGCGCCCGCCGCGTACCTCCAGAGAGCTCACGGCGCGCCGGTAGGTCGGGGGCGGCGCGACGGCGGCCGGGCGCTCGTCCAGCAGCGCCTCCATCCTCTCGACGGCGCCGCGGATCTCGCCGCGGCTCTCCCGCGGGAGGGCGGCCAAGCGCTCCGCCGGCAGTTCCGGCGGCGCGGGCCGCTCGGCCCGGACGCCCTGCTCGGCCTGGGCCAAGTAGCGCGCGGCCTCGGCGAAATAGCGGTCGACGGTCTCGCGCAGGTCGCGGTTCTCGGGCCGCGCCAGGGTCTCGTTCTTGTAGAACTCGTGCTGGATGTGGCCCCAGCGGTAGAGCGAGCGCGTCTGGATCTGGATCTCGACGGGCAGTCCGTCGACCTCGACGACGACGTGCAGGGCGCGGTAGCCCGAGCGGCGCCCGTCGAGGACGCGGCCGACGCGCTCCTGGTCGAGGAGCGGGCGGTTGTTCTCCAGCAGGTTCAAGTGGACGCGCTCGGGGCCGTCGGCGCGGCGGACCCGGCGATGGCTGGGGAAGATCAGCCGGCCCTCGCGCGAGTATTCCGGTCGCACCTGGAAGCGGCGGCGGATCGCGGCCACTACCGCGAGGGCGTCCGGATAGCTCTCGACGACGATGCGGGTGCCGAACAGGTCGGTGAAGGGGAGCAGCGAATTCCAACCCCGCCGCTCGACCTTGGGGACCACGTCCTCGACGGCCTTGGGACGCCCGTGGGGCGGGATGTCCTCGGCGACGCGGGCGCGCTCGACGCCGACCGCCTCGAGCTCGCCCCACAAGCCCTCGTCGCGGTTCAGGCCCTGCAGGAATTCCAGCACGCGGCGCCCCGGTCCCTCGTGGCGCGCCACCAGCTCGCGGGCGAGGCGCAGGCGTTCGCGGCGATAGGATTCGAGGATGCGCCGTCGGCCCTCGTTCCAAGCGCGGCCGGCGGTGTCGTCCGAGCCGGCTTCGGTCGCGGCGTGTTGGCGCAGCGCCTCGCGGGTGCGGCGCGCCAGCTCGGAGAAGCCTTCCACCTCGCGTTCGGCCATGGCGTCGATCTCGGCCCGCAGCGGGGCGTCGTCGCGCGGCGTTTCCGGCACGACGCGGACCGTTTCCTCCGTCGCGGGGTGGGCGGCCTCGGCGGCGCCCTCGCCGCGGCGCCCGGTTACGGTCTCGGGTCGGCTCGCCGTTCCGGGTCGCGGGGGCGGGACCGTCCGAGCGGAAGCGTCTCCGGGCGAAGGCGGGAGGCCGCGTCGGTATAGCGCGGCGACGTGGTCGCGGAAGAAGTTGTCCAAGGCGGCATCGCTCGCCGGGAACTCCCGGCGCAGGCGCAGGAGCTCGGCTAAACGACGGGCGACGGGCTCCAGGCCTTCCAGCGAGGCGGCGGGATCGCGCATCACGGCCAAATCGGCGCGGATCGATTCCGCGAGCGGACCGTATTCGGGAAACAGCCCGCCGCTGCGGGCGGCGAAATCGTCGGCGACGGCTTCGATCACCGGAAGCGTGGTCTCTACCCAGGCGTGCGGGCCCTCGTCCACGACGCTAAGCTCCAGCTCGGCGCGCCGCGCGGCGTAGTCGAGATCGGGGAGCCGCGCCGGCGGGATCGAGAAAGGGCTTCCCGCGCCCTCGAGGAGCTCGGGGTGAATGGCGTGGCGGGCCGGCAGCTCCGCGTCGTCGCCGCCCGGGGGCGGCGGAGTTTCGGGTCCTCGCGAGGGGTGCGGACGTTCCGGCCTCGCGGCGCGGAGAAAGACGTAGTCGTTCGCCTGGAAGGGGATCAGCTCGTGGCTGGGCCCCACGTGCAGCTCGATGTTTTGGCCGGGGTCGAGCTCTCCGCCGATGCGCCGCAGCCGCAAGACGCCGTTTTCGACGGCCTCGACGCGGTAGAGCGTGCGCTCGGCTTCGGAGCCTCCGGGCTGCAGGGACAGGGCGACCCTTTCCCCGGACCGCTCGGCGCGCAGCACCACCCCGGGCAGCTGATACTGCTCCAGCGCGGTGCCGGGGGGGATGAGACCCGCCTCCTCCAGGGCGACCAAGGAAGCGACGAAGGCCTCGCTGCGCGCGGCGTTTTGGATGGGCCCCAGCGGATCGAGGGAGTCCGGAAGGGGAGTCATGACAGAGATATCGGTGCCGGCGGCGAGGAGCGTTTCCGAGGCGGCGGGCGGGGGAACCGCCTCGGGGGCGGCTCGATGTCCCGTCCCGGCGCCCTGGACGACGCGCAGGGTCGGGCGCGGCGGCGCCGCTTCCGCCGGTGCCGTGAGGTTGCCCGGACGGGCGGGCTGGGTGCGGCGCTCCTCGCCCGCGGACGGGGTGGCGGGTCGCTCGTCCGCCGCGGGACGAATCTCGGGGATCGGCAGGATCTCCGGCATCGCGCGCGCGTTGCGCTCGACGCGCTCCGTTTCGGCGGCGCGCTCGCGGCGTGCGGTCTCGGCCGTAACGATGCGAATTGCCTGGCGGGCCATGCGATCGCCGCGCTCGGAACATTCCAGGCGAAGGCTGCCGTCGTCTTCGGCGACTAGGCGAAGCTCCGGATCGGAAAAGACCCTGGATTCCCTCACCGTTGCCTCCACGGCGCGGGCGACCGCCGGGAGGTCCGCAGACTCACGAACGACCATGGTCAGGCGCCCGGTCTCGACGGGGCGGGCGCCCTGATCGCCGCGCGCGGGGTCAAGCCAGGCGTCGGCCAGCTCGTAGAAATCCGGCTCGGCGCCATCGATGCCGAGGATGCGGTCGCGCAGCCGCTGTAGGGCGTTCGGCTCCAAAGGACGGCCTTCGACGTCGAAAGTCTCGGCGTCGGGTTCGATGGCATGGCGCAGCCTGGAAAAAAGAATCCGGTGTTCTAGGTTGTCGGGGTGGTTCTTGTCGCGCTTTTCGGTGATTCGCTCGGCGGCGAGCGAGGCCTCGTAGACGGCAAGGCCTTCGTTCTCCCAGGTCTCGACCTCGCGACGGGCCGCGTCCAGCTCGCGGCGCGCCTCGGCCAGGCGCGGGGCGGCGGGGGACTCCCGCTCCAGACGCTCGATCTCGACGGCGCGCTCGTAGACGATCCGCAGGGCGCGCTCGGCGCGGCGGGCCAGGTTGACGAGAGGCCCCGGGGGGTGGGCGGGGTCGGCGAAATTCAGCAAGTTGGCCCGGCGGCTGCCGCCCGGGCTCAGGCCGAGGCGGGGTCTTTCCTGGGCGCCGGGACGTGGTTCGAACATCGTCGTGTCGGGGCCTTGGGTGAAGGCGTAGCGCTCGAGGGTCGCGTAGGCCGGGGAGCCGCGCGGCACCCTCGGCAGGCCGGCGGCGGCGCGGGCGCGCGCCGCTTCCATACGAGCGGCGTGAAGGTTGCGGATACCGGTCACGTCGGTGATCGGGGTCTCCGCGTCCAGCGCCGCTTCGACGGTTTCGCGCAGGGCGGCGAGCGATTCGGGACGCTGCCCGCTGGCGACGATCCAGCGCAGCAGGGCCTGGGCGCGGGTTTCCGGCAACAGGGCGAGGGTCTCGCCGAGCCGCGCGAGCGATTCGGCGCCTTGTCCCGTCTGCAGGGCCCAGCGCAACAGCTCGGCGCGGCCCGCGGCCGAGGGCCGCGGGATACGGGCCAAGACGGGCTCAAGCTCGGCGGGCAGGGCCTGGGCGCGGGCGGCGGCCTCTTCCAGGCGCAGGCGGCCGAAACGGGGAGTCCCCGGTCGGGCCTCGATCGCGGCGCGGGCCAGCAAGGCGTTGGCGAGGCGCGTGCCTTCGGGACTGAAGGGCGGGATGTGGAGGCTGTCCAAGACCGCCGCGACGCGCTCGCCGATTTCTCCCAAGGGGGAGCGGCCCGCTTCGGCGGGCCGGATCTCGAGGCCGTTGGGCGTCAGGCTCAGCGCGGTCACGCCGCGCAGGGCGTTCCAAAAGACCCCTTGCAGCGATTCGGGGGTCTGTGCGCTCTCGATCGCCCATTCCAAATAACGCTCCCGGGCGGCGGCGCTGCGCTCTTCGCCGAGCAGCACCAGGCGGTCGGAGGCCTCGCGCAGGTCGGAGTGGACGAGCAGGGCGAGGCGCGCTTGGGATTCGGCGGCGCTGCGGGCGTCGCGGACGAAGCGGCGGTAGAGGAAGGCCGCGAGCCGCAGACCCTCTCGGCTGTTCGCCTCGAAGCCCAGGGTTTCGACGCTGCGGCGCAGGACGACCTCCGCCTCGATGCGGGCCTGTAGGGCCTCGGCGCTCAAGGCTCCCGCGCGGAGCGAGGGGCCGGATGGCGTTTCGACGCGGCCGCGGACGAAGTCGACCAGGAGGCGGCCGAGGATCCAGCGGCCCTCGGCCGTATCGGCGCCGACGCCGTTGGCTTCCAGGGCCTCGCGGAGCACCGGGAGGCTTTGTCTGGCCAGGGTCCCTTGCGCCTCGCGCTGCTCGGGGCGGGAAAAATTTTCGCGGATGAAATCGGTTACGGCGCCGGGCAGCTCCGCGGCGGCGAAGATCTCGACCTCGAGGCTCTCCTCTTCCAAGGGACGGAGCTCGCTCTCGTCGACCTCGAGGACGGTCTCCTCGCGCTCGCGGCGGGCCGTATCCATGGCTGTATTGCCCTCGGCGACCCGGCGCAGGGCCTCGCTACGGTCCATTCGTCCCGCCGCGAGCTCGACCAAATAGCCTTCCAGCAATTGCCGCCGCATCCCGGGATCGAGATCGGCTTGGCGCTCCAGCTCGCGGCGCAGCAGGTTTAGGGTGTCGCGTAGTTCCAGCAGCTCGCGGGTGATCCTCCCCTCGCTCGGCGGGTTCGCCGGGTCGGAGAAGAGGCGCCGCAGCAGCGGGCGCAGGGCTTGGTCGGCCAGGGCCGGGTTGTCCGTCAGGTCGTCCAGCCCGGCGCTGCGCAGGACCTCGTTCAAGTCCCGGGCGACGTCGCGCATCCGGCGCTCCAAGCGCAGGGCCGGTTGGCTGGCTCGCAGGAACATCCGGGCCTGATCGGCATCCAGGACGCGGCCGTCCAAGATCGCCAGCAGGAGATCCCGGGCGGCGGTGCCGCGGGTCTCGCCGCGGGCCAGACTCTCGGCGTATTCCCACAGCGAGCGAAGCTCGGGATGCGAAAAGATGTCCCGGGCGCGCTCGATCCGCGCCGCGAGCTCGCGCGCGTCTCCGCCGCGCAGGGTCTCGCGCAGGTTCTGCAGCGCCGCGGTCAGCTCCGGCGAGCGGCGCACGGCGTAGGCCGAGAGCGCCTCGCCCAACTCGCGGAACGCTTGCCGGCCGCGCCGCCGCGCCTCGAGGACCGGCGCCTCGGCGGGGCTTTCCGCCGCGGCTTGCGCCGGCCGCTCCGCGGGTCGGAAGGCCGCGGGCGGGGGAGGCGGCGGCGCCACTTCTTGAATATCCTCCGCGGCGAGCTCGGGGATCGCCTCTTCGCGGGGCCGCGCCGGCGCTTCGAACAGGGCCAGGGCGGGATCGCGCAGGATGGCGGAGACCTCCGCGGGGTGAAGCAGGGTGCCGCCGCCCGCGGGGTTGGCGAGGATGACGTTGTCTTTGCCGAACCAGACGTTGGCCGGCTCGACGCCCAGCTCGCGGGCGCGCTCGCGCTCGGCGGCGTTGACGCGCTCGAGGACGCTCAGCAGTCCTCGGCCGCTGGGCAGCGCGCGGCCGTGCGGGATGGCCACGATTTGCAGGGTGCGAGGCGCCTCTCCTCCGGAGGCGGTACGGGCGGGCGGCATGGGAACGACGGAGACCTGCAGGGCGTTGGGCGCCCCGTCCGGCCCGGCGACGCGCGGCAAGGCTAGCCATTGCTGGAAGACGGTGAAATCCGAGAGCGCCCGAAGGTCGAAGAAGGTCATGCGGGTGTCGCCCACGCGGGCCGAGGCCTCGGCAATGACGCCGCGTTCCGCGGCGATGGCGCGGGCTTCCTCGACCCGGCGGAAAAACTCCTGAGCTTCGGTCTCGCGACGCGCGGGGTCGTTCAGGAGGCCGTCGACCAGGGCCATGGCCTCGCCCATCACCTCGGAGGCCTGCAGCGGCGAGAAGCGGTCGCTGCCGCGGATTCCCTGGCGGCGCAGGATCTCTCCGTAACCTTGGAACAGGGCGGCCTGGAGGCGCACGCCCGGGGTCGCCTCGGAATAGGTGGTGCCGAAGGCGGTGAAATCCTCGAAGTGCGTCGCCGCCTCGATGAGTGCGCGAAGCTGCGGGTCGCGCAGCACCCGGGCCTGGTTGCGGGCGATCCACACCGACCAGCCGCCGTCGGCCAGGTTGTCGGTGGTGACCTCGCGAAGGTCCAGGGCGCGGATCGCGGCGGCGACCTCGACGT
>JADYZQ010000144.1 GCA_020853015.1 Deltaproteobacteria bacterium | reverse complement strand
GGGCAAGCCCGAACTTGCTTCGGGCGCGCAGCAAATTCGAAGAATTTGCGGAGTGGAATCATTCCGGGAGAAAAGAGTGAAGAGGGTATAGCCCGGGGATCGGGGGATCGGGCAAAAACACGAAAGTAACGAGATCAAAAACGAAGGAGGGAAAAAAGAACGCCCCGGATCGCTCCGGGGCGCCCCATGCGTGAGAAAGTGAGAAGCCTTCCCAGCGCAAAAACCGATGTGCCGATGAAAAGGAATCGGCGTTCCTACCCAGAAGTTGCCCTGTTTTGCGCCTCACCCGGAATGACCTAGCCGTAATAAGGATAATAATTCCTCGGCCAGGAAAGCGTATAGGCTTTTTTAAGCTCCTCTTCCGAAAAGCCTTCAAAATCCGAAACTTCGACGTTGGCCCGGACATGTTCGAGGCTCCGCATCCCGACGATCACGGTCGAAACGGCGGGCTCCATCAGGCAGAACTTGAGGGCGGCCTGCGCCAGGCTCGTGAAAGGCGGCCGCCGCAGAAACTCGAAGGCCGCGGCGCGCTCGCAAGTCTCGCGCAATCGATCGCCCTGGAAGTAATGCATCCGCCAATCCCCCTTCGGAAAGCGCGTCTGAGGCGTCAGCGCGCCGCTCAGCCCGCCCTCGTCAAGCGGCACCCGCACGATCACCGCGACTCCCTGCTCCCGGCACAGCGGAAAGAGGCGTTCCCGCGCCCGCTGGTCGAAGAGGTTGTAGATCACCTGCACCGAATCGATCAGGCCGCTGGCGACCAGATTGAGCCCGTTCTCGGGCTGATGGTCGTTGAGCGAGACGCCGAAGCGCCGGATCTTCCCCTGCGCCTTGAGGAGCCGCACCGCCTCCAGCCAATCCCCCTGCGTGAGCCAAGCGTCTTCCCAGACGTGGAGCTGCTGCAGGTCGAGGCAGTCCACGCCGAGATTTTTCAAGGAGTACTCGGTCACCTCGATCAAATAGCGGCCGGGAAAGACCTCCTGAACGGGGACGCCGGGCTTGGGCGGCCAGGCGAGGTTCTTCGGCGGGCACTTGGTGGCGACGAAGGGCCGGGTGCCGGTCTCGCGCAGGACGCGGGCGATCAGGCGCTCCGAATGGCCGTGGCCGTAGCCGTGGGCGGTGTCGAGGAAGTTGATGCCGCTCTCAAGCCCCGCTCGCAAGGCCGCCGATGCGGTCGCGTCGTCGCGGGGCCCCCAGTGTCCGCCCATGGCCCAGGTGCCGTGGCCGATCTCCGAGACAAGCGGCCCTCCGCGTCCAAGGGTTCTCAGGCGCATACGCGGCATTTTGGCCCATGGCCCGTACCGAGCAAAGGGATAATTTCGAAGGGATTAAGGAAAGGTGCCGCCGGGCGTCACCGCCGTCGCGCTTTCCGGAACGACCAGGTCAGTGCCGGGGCTCGTCTCGCCGTCGACGGTCTGGGTGATGCGAATGATGTCTCCGGTCTTGCCGGGCACCCGCATGCGGAAGGAGCCGTCCGAGGCGGCGACGACGTTGCGAGGAAGCGTCACGCCCTCTTGGGCGTGGGCGGTGCCAAGCAGCAGGCCGTCCCAAGGCTTGGGGCGATAGGCGACGCTGATATTGGTCCCCGTCACCACCGCCTCGGGGAGGACGGCGCCGGGAGCTCCGAAGATCGCCACGACTCCGGTCGCGTCCGGCCCCTCCAGGGTCATCAGGCTGGAAACGGGCGCCGGGATCCCCAAGGGAGGCGAGGCACCGCCGCAAGCGGAAAGCAGTGCCAGGAAAAACACGACCAAGGATTTTTTCAGCCAAGCTCCCATCATAACGCCTCGTCCTAAATATGAAACGATCCGAGCCCATCCACAAGGGAAACAGTCCGACGCTCCCAAACGATCTTGACCGGCGCTGCCGCCATGCCCTTTGGAAAACCTCCGGGACCCTCGATTATGCCGCGAATCCCGGGGCTTTCCAAAATAAAAGGCCGCGTCCTCCGAAATCGATCAAGGGGCACTCCATACACCTCGACAGAAATCTTATGAACGCGGCCTTTTAATTCTTCCATTTTCGTTCCGGGACTCGAGCTCTCTCCTTCTCTCGTCCCGTCCCCTATCGGCCTTCGGCTTTCGCTTTCGGCCTTCGTGCATCCTCTGACCAGATACTAAAGCAAGCTGGATGCCAAACTTGTTTTTATTTTCGATAAAATAAAATAAATGTTTAATTAATTGAATTTATTAATAAATTTTTTTAAATAATGGTATTGACGATTTCAAATAGACGCTGGGCCGAAGTTTAGATATTAAATTTAGATCTTTTTTTAATAATAATTATTATTGAATTTGTTATTTCATTTATTTTTCATAATCATCCTTTCGAAGAGCCGCCGCTTTCTATTCACACTGTCCAACCTCCCCAAGGGGATACATTCCATTTTTTTGGAATAAGGTTTCGTCGCGACCGCCGTAGGGGGCCGTTCGCGAACGGCCCCCTACGGATTCGGCAAAGAGCTCACGCTGCATCATTTCACCACGAATCGCCCAAAGCGTGGACAAACCCTAGGTTCGCATGTGCCCGCCGCGGCTCGGTACGGCGGACGCGAAAAAAAACGAGGACGGTTTCCCGTCCTCGTTTCGGCCTTAAAGCGCGTTTAGAAAGCCTTAGAACAAATTGCACTCGCCGTTCTCGCAGACGAAGCTGCCGCCGTCACCGGTGTTGACCGACACGAAATCGTCGGTGCGCGTGATACTGCCGCCGTCGTCGAAGAACTCGACCGAGCCCTCCTCGCGGGCGCCGGCGTTCTCGCCATTCAGGAAATTCTCCAGAGCCTCGCCCTCATCGGAACCCTGCCCCGAACCGCAGGCGACCGTCCCCAGGGTCAGAGCCAACATCAACGCCATCGAAATCTTCTTTACCCATCCAGCCTTCATGAAACCCTCCTCCTTCATTGGATCCTCGCGGAACCTTTTTGTTTGTGTGTCCCCGGGTCGTCGATCCTGTGATCGCCCTTCCCGGATAGCCTTGCCGCTTATCAAGCAAGGAGAGTGCCAAACGAAAAAAGCCCCGCCCCCCGGCTTCATTTCTTGTTTAAGATATTGAAATTATTTAATTAATATCCTTAATGGAAATAAAGTGGAATCGGGATGCCCGAGACGAGGGACGCCGGACATCCCATCTTACATCTATTTTTAATAATAATTATTCTAATTTTTAGATTTTAATCTTTTTCGATAATAATCCGCTTGGCTTTTCTCCCGGGACGCCTACACTCCCATTTATGATGCCTGTGCCCGCACTCATCGACGGACATTACCGCGTCCTCTCCACCCTGGGTTCCGGGGCGACCGGGGAAATTTTCGAGGTGGAGGGGCCGGAAGGGCGCGCCGCGCTGAAGCTGTTGCGCCACGAGGTCGAGGGGCTGGCCGACGACGAGCGCATCGCGACCTTCAAGTTCGAGTTCAGCCTGCTGAAGGGCCTCCAGCACCCCAACATCGTCCGCATCTTCGACTTCGGCTACGACACGGCGCTGCGCCGCTTCTATTTCACGCAGGAGCTGATCGCCGGCCGCAGTCTCGACCGCTTCGCCGCCGAGGCGACGCCGGTGCAGATGCGCGAGCTCTTCGTCCAGGCCCTGCAGGGCCTGGCCTATCTCCACGCCCAGGACGTGCTGCACGGGGACCTCAAGCCCGAAAACCTCCTCGTCACCGGCGCCGACCGCGCGGGCCCCCAGCTCAAGATCATCGACTTCGGGATCTCCCATCCCAGCCTCGCCGGCACCGGCGGGACGCCGCCTTACATGGCCCCCGAGAAGATCCTGAAAGAGCCCAGCGACGCGCGCAGCGACCTCTACTCGCTCGCGGTCGTCTTCTACGCGCTGCTCACCGGCGCCAATCCCTTCTTGCAGAAAAACGTCTTCGCGACGCTGCGCGCGCACCTGCATTTCTTTCCGCCCCCCGCGACGGCCCTGCGCAAGGAGGTCGATCCGGTCTGGAGCGCCCTGCTCGACCGCATGCTCGCGAAGAATCCCCGGCAGCGCCTCGCCTCCGCCGAAGACGGACTCCGCTTCCTGGAGACGCAGGGCGAGATCCCCCTAGGCGCCGCGCCGCCCAAGCACCTCCCCGACCATTTCGTCGGCCGCGAGGAGAGCCTCGAGCGGGCGAAGGCCTTTTTGGAGGGCTTGCCGCGGGCCGAGGAGAACCGGGTCCTGCTGGTGACGGGCGAGAAAGGTCTGGGCAAGAGCGCCCTGCTCACCGAGCTGAAATACGACGCGGAGCTGCGCGAGATCGAGGTGGTCGCCCCCGGCGAGGCGGCGCGACGCCGTCCGGCGGTCAGCTTCCTCGGCGCCGAGGCCTTCGCCGCCCACCGCGAGACGGGCGCCCTCGACAAGCTTTTGGCCCAGGCCTCCCTCGTCGTCGCCCTAAGGCCGGAGCAGGAGGCGGATGCCGAAAAGGCCTTCGGCGCGCGGCGGCCGGAACGCCTGCGCCTGCGCCCCCTGAATGCGGGCGAAACCGAGGCCTACCTGCGCGAGGTCACGCGCAATCCGAAGATCCCCGCGCCCCTCCTGCAGGGCCTGCACCAGTGGAGCCGCGGCTATCCCGGCCCGCTGCGCGAGGCGCTGCAGTCCCTCTTGAAAGACCCATTGATCGTCGACAGCTCGGGCAAGTGGCGGCTCGCCGTCTTCGAGGAGGCCGGGCCCGACCTCTCCCGCCTCGATCTTACCGAGGGCGCCCTGGCTCACGCCCTCGAGGGCGAGCTCGGCGCGGATCCCCGACAACACTGGCGCCTCGAACTGCGACGCGCAGAGGCCCTGGCGCTGCAGGGGAAGTTCGACGCGGCCCTGGCCCTGCTCGCCAAGCTGGAGGGCGAATTGGAGGCGGTCTTCGAGCGCCCCGGACGCCTGCTCGAGCGCGCGCGCCTCCTCGAGGCCCGCGGCTGGATCTACACCAAGCAGCTCCGTTACCAAGAGGCGCGGGCGGACTTCGCCTCCGGGCTCTCCCTGCTGCGGGAATGCGACCCGCCCTCGCCGGTGCTAGAGTTGCGCCTGAGAAACTTCATCGCCTTCCTCGACCTGCAGGAGGGCCGCCTCGCCGAGGCCATCGCCGCCTTCGAGGCAACCGCGGCCCGCGCCGCCGCGCTCGATCCCAAGGAGCGGCGGCGCGTGACCAACAACGAGCTGGCCAACGCCTACCTCGCCGCCGGCCGCGTCTCCGAAGGCATCCGCCAGCTCGAGGCCGACCTCGAATTCTTCGCCGCCCACGCCAACCCCTCCTTCCGCATGAAGGTCGGCTACAACCTGGGCGAGGCCTACCTGAAGGACAAGAACGTCGCCGCAGCGGCCGACGCCTACCTGCGCGTCGCGGAGTTGGCGCGCGGCGAGCGGCATTGGGAATATCTGATCCGCGCCTACAACGGACTGGGCAACGTGCGCTCCCAGCAGCGGCGCCCGCTGGAGTCCCTCGACTACTACCAGCGCAGCCTCTCGCTCGCGGAGTACTTGCGCGACTACATGAGCGCCGCGACGGTCGCCCAAAACCGCGGCGTCCTGCTCAGCGAACTCGGCCGCCTCGACGAGGCGATCCACGACCTCGAGCTCTCCAAGCGGTTGGTCGGCAAGACCCACCCCTCCTCGCACACCCGCAGCCTGATGGCGCGGGCCACCCTTGAGCTGGGCGAGGTTTATCGCAAGCAGGGAGACTTCGCCAAGGCGCGGGCCGCCTACACCGAGGCGCAGAACCGTTCGGAGGAAGACCCCAACCTCAAGCCGTTCCGCTTCTACCCCATCGCCGCCCTCGCCACCCTGGCCCTGGCGGAGGGGGATTTCGCCGCCTTCCGCGAGCTATCGCCGAAATTGATCTACCTGGCCGAGACCGAGGAGGAAAAAAAGTCGCTGGCGGACCTGCTCGCCCAGGCGCCCGAGGAGCTGCGCCAAGGCCGAGGGCCCGCGCCGCGGGCGGCGGCGAAACGCGGCGATGCGACGGCGATGACCGCGCCGTCCGGCGCCGCCGGCGCCCTGGCCAACATCCTGCGCATCAACCGCGCCCTGCTGACCGAGCACGACCCCCGCTTCCTCTTCCAAAAGATTCTGCAGCACGCCGCCGAGCTCTGCGGCGCCGAGACCGCGCTGCTCTTGGTCGAGGAGGACGGCGGAACGCTGGCCGTGCGCGACGCCTTCAACACCGAGGTCGACGCCGAGCAGATCGAGATCAGCCAGCAGATCGCCCGCAAGGTCCTGACCGGCGGCGCCTCGGTGGTCACCGCCGACGCGCAGGTGGATTCGGGATTCAACCAATTCCAGTCGGTGGTCGCGCTGCACCTGCGCTCGATCGCCTGCGTCCCGATCCGCGCCCACCAAAAGGTGATCGGCCTGCTGTACCTCACGCACCGCTACAAGACCGGCCTCTTCTCCCCGGAAACGCTGGAGCTGCTCGAGGCCTACGGCGACCAGGCGGGGCTGGCCCTGCAGAACCTGCGCTACCTCGAGCAGCTGAAGACCCTCAACGCCCGGCTGCAAAACCGCCTGGAGGAGGCCGAGGAGGAGATCGACCGCCTCAAGACCGACCTGCGCTCGAAGGTGAAGAACCCCTACGCGCGGATCCTGGGCAAGAGCCGCGCCATCGTCGAGATCCTCCAGCTGCTCGACCGGGTGAGCGACACCAACTTGAGCGTCTTGATCCTCGGCGAGACCGGAAGCGGCAAGGAGTTGATCGCCCGTTCGCTGCACGAGCACTCGCGCCGCCGCAAGGGTCCCTTCGTGGCGGTGAACTGCGGCGCTATCCCGGAAAATTTGATGGAAAGCGAGCTGTTCGGCTACAAGGCGGGCGCCTTCACCGGCGCGACGCGCGACAAGCGCGGCTTGTTGGAAGAGGCGAACGGCGGGACGCTCTTCCTGGACGAGATCGCCGAGCTGCCGCTCAACACCCAGGCCAAGCTGCTGCGCGCCCTGCAGGAGCGCGAGATCGTCCGGCTGGGCGACACCAAGGTCCTGACGCTCGACATCCGCATCGTCGCCGCCACCCACCGGCATCTCGAGGGCTGGGTGAAGGAGGGAAAATTCCGCGAGGACCTCTTCTACCGCGTCGCGCAGATGGTCCTCAACCTGCCGGCGCTTCGCGAGCGCAAAGAGGACTTGTTCCTATTGGCGGAGCACTTCCTGGAGCGCGCCGCCCAAGAGCTGAACGCCGGCAAGACGCCGCGCCTCGCCAAGGAATTGATGACCGCGATGGCCGCCTATCACTGGCCGGGCAACGTGCGCGAGCTGGAAAATTTCCTGCGCGCCTCCGCGGCCTTCGCCGAGCGGGGGCTCATCCGCCTGCAGGACCTGCCCGAATTTCTCCGCCGGCGCCTGCAGGAAAAGGGCGCCTCCGCGGAAGCCGCCGCGAAGACCGCCTCCGCGCCGGCCGCTCCTCAGCCGCCCGCCCGCGCCGCCGAGCCGGGCGGTCTCTACCGCCCCGGCTGGACATGGGAACGCTACGAGCAGTCGCTTTACGCCTCGGCCCTGCTGCGCAACGGCATGAACTGCGAGCGCGCCGCGGCGGACCTGGGCGTCGGCGTCGCGACCGTTTACGTGAAGCTCCGCAAGTACGGATTGAAGGCGCGCGCGGCTGAGTTCGCGGACGCGGGCCTCGCCGCGCCGAAGGCCGGCCTCGAGTCGATCAAACGGCAGGTGATTTTGGAGTCCTACCGGCGCAACGGCGAGAGTCCCTACGCGGTGGCGAAAGAGTTGGATATTAATGTCGGCACGGTTTACCGCCAGCTCAACCCCGAAAGGCCCGAAAAAACCAAGCCGCCCCGCTCCTAAAGCCTCCTCGGTCTCTCAAACTGAGAAAATTATCAAAATGAAAATTCTGTTTTTGGCGGGACTCACTTAACCATTCAATATTACTGATATTTTTTATTCCGTTGTTGGACTTCATTTTGCATCTCTTCTGCTTGGGTTGCCGGGGATTCGCCCCAGCCTTCGATTCATCGCAACAGCAGGAGGATTCCAATGAAAGCATGGTTCTCAAAAAATTGGGCGAACCCCATCGTCCCCGCCTTGGTGGTTCTCGCCTTGGTGGCTTGTGGAGGAAAAAAAGGCGGCGGCGAGGCGACCAACGCCGAAGCGCAGGCTAACATCGAGAAAGTCTCGACCGCGGGCGGCGGCTCCGGCCTCGACGTCAAGGATTCCGGCACCGGCAACGACAAGGACATCTGCGACCGGCAAGGCGACGCCTACGCGCGCTTCGCCAACTACACCTACAACTCGCGGGATTACGTCTTCAAGGCCGCCAACGACTTGGGCTTCCATTCTCTCTACCAGGCCAACCCCGCGCAATACACGGCCAAGGACATCGCACTGATGCACACCTATTTCGTCCAAGCCGACAAACGGGTCTACGGCATCCTGAACGCGGAGATCGAAAAAAACATGGTCACCTACCAGCAGGCCGCCCAGGCCGGAGAATGGGCCAAAGTGCAAGCGCGTTACAACAACATGCAAACCATGTTGCAGGCGCGGAAGACGCTCTTCGCCTTCTACGCCAATATCTTCGGGATGAGCGGAGGCATCACCTGGTACGAAGGCAAGGACCTCGACGGGGAAATCGCCGCGGCCATGAAGCCCTATCGCGATTCCGTGACGGCTTCTACCTCATTGACCGCGGTCCAAAAGGCCGAGATCGAATACACCATGGTCGAATCGGCCAAGTTCACGGTTTCTCGGGTGGCCGAAAAGGATTACGTCGTCGCCACGACCTTCAACGCCTCCCGCAAGATGCTCGAGGTTCAGTTGCTCCCGGTCACCGCCGAGACGATGCTCTACGCCAACCACCAGAAGCTGCAGAAGGCCGATTACGCCGTCGTCGAGGAAATGATGAAGGCCAACGAGGTCGCCTACAAGGACATCGAAACCCAATATACGATCCTGAAGGAAAAACAGGCCACGATGGACGCGGTGGAATACCAAAACCAGGTGACCGCGCTGCGTGAGCAATACGTCGCGGTGACGGCGGACAAATACCTCATGGCCACCTTCTTCCGGCCCGAGTTCTCGCGCGCCTCGTTGGTGGAGCGAGAGTCCTTTAATACCGCGCCTTCGGCATCCTCGCAGCTCGAGGCGGTGGAGAAGAAGATCGCGGATGTGAAGGCGAAGCTCGCGAATGCCTCTACCGACTCGGAACGCGCCGCACTCCAGACGGAGCTGGACTCCCTGAACAAGGAATACGAGCGCCTGCGTTCGGAGGCAGCCAAGGAACAAAGCGCGCCGGCGCCGGCCGCCCCGACCTCCAACGGAGCCAACACCAAAGACTCGTTCAACTTCAACGCCGCTCCGTCGGACAGCATCCGGTTCACCAATACGGACGGCAGCAAAGACTGAAGCTCGGCCCTTTTTCGCGGGGCAAAACCGGCCTTCCCGGAGGGAGGCCGGTTTTTTTCTTCTCTAGCGGGCCGCTTCCCGTTAAAAATCCCGGCATGAAAAACATGCCCCGCATCCAGGACGCCTTCGACTTCCTCGAAAAAATCGCCCCTGCCTCGCTGGCCGAGGAATGGGATCCCGTCGGGATCCAAGTCGGCAGCCTCAAGGAAGAGCTGCACGGCGTCCTGGTCTCGCTGGACGTGACCGAGACGGCACTCTGGGAGGCGGTGGAGCACGACTGCAACCTGCTGGTCACCCACCACCCGCTCTTCTTCAAGCCCCTCAAGCGCCTCGACGACCGAACGCCCGTCTCGCGCTGCGCGCGGCTCGCCGCCCAGATGGGGGTGAACGTCGTCTCCTTCCACACCAACCTCGACGCGACCGAGCGCGGCTTAAACGACCAATTGGCCGGGCGCCTCGGACTTAAGGCGCTGAAGCCCCTGCTGCCCTCGCGGGACCCGCGCCGCCCGCGCGCCGGCCTGGGCCGGATCGGCAGGGTCGCGAGGACCAACCTCGCCAAATTCGCCGACGCGGTCGGAAAGCGCCTGGCGCTCGAGCACCTGCGCTTCGTCGGCGACCCGAAACGGCCGGTCGAGCGGGTCGCGGTGATGACCGGGAGCGGCGGCGGTTATTTCCAAGAGGCCAAAGCCGCGGGCGCCGACGTCCTGGTCACCGGCGACGTCAAGTATCACCCGGCGCTCGACGCGCTGGCCGAGGGCATCGCCTTGATCGACATCGGGCATTTCGCCGGGGAGATCGGAATGGTCCCGTGGTTGGCCGCGGAGCTGCGGCGCTGGGGACGGCGGCGCGGCTTCGCCAAGCGGATCTTCGCGAGCGAGAGCGGCCGCGACCCCTTTCGCTTCTGGAGCGCGGGGCCCGCCCGATAAAATCCCCTTTGGGAATCCTGAAAAAAAACGTAAACTTGGCCCAGCATGCAAAAATTCCTCACCAATCTGATGGGCAAGGCCGGCAAGGTGGTCGAGAAGGTCGCCTCCGTCGCCAAGCGCGACAAGACGACCAAGCCCAAGAAGACCGGGGTCACCGACGCCGAAGGACAGGATTTCGGATTCATCCAGTGGAACGAGAAGCAGCTGCAGGGCCTGCTGGGCGGCGCCGAGCGCAAAGAGCTCTTCCCGCTCATCCCCGCCCTCAACGGCAAGAAGTGCCTGCACTTAAGCCCCGGTTCCGAAATTTACGTGGAGATGCTCTCGAAGCGCGGCGCCCAGGACATCGTCGAGCTGGACGTCAGCCGCGCCGTCGCCGGCAAGCCCGCGACCCCGGCGCCCTCCGCCTATCCCAAGGCGCGTGGGACCCTCGATCATCTGCCCTTTGCCCCGGAGACCTTCGACTTCCTGGTCTATCCTTCGGCCTTGGCCTGGCGCTCCGACCTGCACAGCCTGGTCCCCGAGGCGGCGCGTTGCCTGCGCGACAATGGGCGCGTGGTCTTCTCGACGATCCATCCCTTTTTCGAGTACCTGATGAACCCGCGCGGCGGTTTCAAGAAGGGCATCGACACCCTCTTCAACACGCTCAAGAAAAACGGCTTCTTCATGGAGGAGATCCGCGAGGGATCTCTCGACGAGGCGATGAAGACGACCAGCCTGCCGCCGAAGCTGGCCGAGGACCTGAAACGCTACCATGGGCTGCCCCTGATCCTGCTGGTCAAGGGCATCCGGCTCGCCAAGAGGAAGGCCGCATGAGCGAAGCGGAATCCAAGCCCCCCGTTCCTGCGGCGCCCGCCGCGCCGGCGGCAGCCGCGGCGAAACCCGGCAAGAAACCCGATGCCATCGAGCAAAAGCTGCTGCAGATGCTGCACAAGCTCCCCGAGATGCCCCCGGCCTTGGGCAGCTACGTTCCCGCCTTGCGCGTCGGCAACCTGCTCTACATCAGCGGCCAGCTTCCGATCTTCAAGAACAGCCTGGGCGCCTACAAGGGCCGTCTCGGCAAAGAGATCACCCTCGAGGCCGCGCAGCGCGGCGCCAAGCAGTGCACCCTGAACGCCCTGGCCCTCGCGAAAAACGAGCTGGGCAGCCTCGAGAAGATCCGCCGCGTGATCAAGCTGACCGGCTTCGTCTCCGGGATGCCCGGCTTCGTCGACCAACCGAAAGTGCTCAACGCCGCCAGCGAGCTCTTGGTCGAGCTCTACGGCGAAAACGGCAAGCACACCCGCGTCGCCGTCGGGGTTACCGACCTGCCGATGGGGGCCTGTGTGGAGATTGAGTATTTGTTTGAGGTGCGGTGACAGGGCCCCAAGGGCTTTAGCCAACCCGAATTCACTTCGGGTTGGCGAATCAACGGCCTGCGTGGAGATTGAATATCTATTTGAAGTGAGATGACAGGCCCATTCCACGAATAGGTCAAGGCGCAACGTCCGTAGGGGCCGTTCGCGAACACGCCCCTACGGCGCTGATGGATCTGCACCCTATCGAAAAGACCCCACAACCTAAATCCCCTGCTTCTCGAACATGTATTGGATCTTCCGCACCAGCGAGGCGATGTGGAAGGGCTTGGTGACGTAGTCGTTGGCGCCGTACTCGAGGGCGCGGCGCCGGTCGGCCTGGGAGTCCTTGGCGGAGAGCATCAATACTTGGATGGGGTGCTCGGGGTTGGACTCGCGAATCTGACGGCAGACCTCGATGCCGGACATGCCGGGCATCATGATGTCGAGGATCACGAGGTCGGGAGGGTCCTCGCGGACCTGGTTCAAGGCGGTGAGCCCGTCCACGGCGGTGCGCACGTCGTAGCTCGGGCCGATCAACATCCGTTCCAGGATCTTTCGGATCTGGGGGTCATCGTCCACGACCAAGACCTTGCGTTTGCTTCCCGAAACCTGCTGAATCATAGCGTCCTTGTCCCGATGCCCCGTGTAAAACTAAAACCGCCGCCGCGCAAAGTCAAACCGTCCTCGACAAATTCTCAGCCGCCCCCGTGCTTTCCCGGCTTGGAAAGCCGGGAGCGGTCTCAGCGACCTGTCGGCGGGGCCCCTTTCCCTAGACGCCGCCCCCCTCCCGGCGCCACAAGGCCTCGTTAAAAGCCCTCCCATCGTTTAAAAAATTCGTAACGCACTGCATAAACAATATCATTGACTTTGCCGGGACCATCCGCCATTTAGCCCGCCGAATCCGTCCTCTGGGGCACCGGGACGCCTAGAGGATGGGCTTTTGGAGCTAAACACAGGAAATATATAAAAAACTTGACCTATAATTATATATAAATTAAGTTCCATTTCACTTAAATTAAGTTTAAGTGATAGCACCTTAAGCCCGGCGCTGGACCCGTCGGGCCCCGAAAACAATCAAACGCATCCGGGTTTGGGAATACCTCTAGCACGGCTCTACCCAAAATCCGCGGCGTGACCTGGGAAATCCTTCTTCCAGCGAGGAGAAAGAGATGAAAAAACTAGTCGCATCCGGCCTAGCCTATGCCCTGACCGTGTTTTACCTGAGCGCCCCGACCCTCGCCGCCGAATCCAAGGCGGGCGGCGTCGAGTTCAGCGGCAACGTCGACGTGGTCACCGGCTGGCAGCACGACGACGGCGCCAGTACGGACGGCCCCACCGGCGTCTTCCCCGGCCAAGCGGGCGGCAGTTGCTCCTTCGGCGCCGGCGGCCTCGGCTGCAACGCGGCGGACGGCGCGGGCTCCGGTAGCGGCCAGCTGGGCGACTTCCGCGGACTGGCTCGGCCCAGCCGAGACACCTTCAATTTTTATCTCGACCAAGTCGAACTCGACATCCAGAAGAGCTTCGGCGAGAACATCCGCATCCGCGCCGATCTCGACTTCGGCCGCTTCCTGAGCGGCAGCGGACGCAACACGCAGGCGGGCTCCAACTTCAACCTCGAGCAAGGCTACGTCACCGCCAACATCGCCATGGGCAACGGCATGGAGCTGCTCTTCGGCCGCTTTAACGCGCCGATCGGGCTCGAGTCCGTCGACCGCGCCGACAACACCGCGGTCTCCTTCTCCAACGTCTACCGCTACCTCCGGCCGCACAACCTGACGGGCGTGAAGCTGTACTACGCCTTCAACGCGACCTTCGACTGGAGCCTCTACGTCGTCAACAATCTGGCCGATGTGATCAGCACCACGGTCGGCACGGACAGCGCCATCCCCTCCTACGGCACGCGTTTCGGCTTCACCTGGGGCGGCGAAGGCCGTGAAAACACCATCGGGCTGAGCTACGCCGGCGGCCCCGAGCAATTCGGCAACAACGCGCACCTGACGCACATCCTCGATCTCGATTTCAATTTTCACATCGGCGAAAAGATCACGATCGGCGGCGAGGGCATCTACCGGCAGGACAACATCACCGGCGCCTTCGCCGGTTTCCCCAACAGCAAGGGATTGGGCGGCTTCCTGATCCTGGGCTTCGCGCCCAGCGACACCTGGAACCTCTACTTCCGCTACGGCTACCTGCACGACATCAACCCAATGGGCGCCTACACCGGCCTCGACCAGCAGATCCACGACTTCAGCCTGGGCGCCGGTTATCAGATCACCGACGGCGCGAAGCTGAAGTTCGAATACCGGCTCGATTTGCATAACTACAGCGCGGCCACTGCGGCGGCCCTGACCGGAGGCGACCGCAGCGCGCTGCAAAACGCGATCGCGGCGGAGTTCGCCTATAACTTTTAGTTCTTTGAAACGGAGGATTTTCTTAGGCGCCTTTTCTTGCCCGAGGTTTCGGCAAATGCCCAAGCTTCAGGCAATCGCAGCCGGACCAAGGACAGATGCAAGCCCATTAAGGGTCGAATATCGAAGCAAGATTTCGTTCCCGGCCCTGGTATGAGGCTTGCAACCTAAGTCAAGGAAATCCCTGGATATTTTTGTACAAAACCCACAGGTTTCGTGGCGCATTTGAACCTCGACATCCTGGAGAAAAGAAGGAGATGAACATGAAAAAACTAGCTATCGCGGCCAGTCTGTTCGCGCTCAGCGTCAGTCTGCCGGCCCACGCCGAGGAGTCCAAGGCGGGCGGGGTAGAGTTCAGCGGTAACGTCGATATCGTCACCGGCTGGCAGCACGACGACGGTGCGGCCATCGGCGACGTCAGCGGCGGGCTGCGCGACTTCCGCGGAGCCACCGCTCCGAGTCGCGACACTTTCAACTTTTACGTGGATCAAGTCGAGCTCGACATCCAAAAGAGCTTCGGCGAAAAGATCCGCCTGCGCGCCGACCTCGATTTCGGCCGTTTCCTCTCGGGCAGCGGACGCAACACCGACAGCGGCGTCGTCGGCAGCAACTTCGAGCTCGAGCAGGGCTACGTCACCCTGGGCGTCCTGGGCGGCGAGTTCCTGATCGGCCGGTTCAACGTTCCGATCGGCTACTACCTGGTCGACCGGGCCGACAACCCCACGATCTCCTTCCCCAACTCGTATAACTTCCTCACCCCGGTCAACGCGACGGGCGCGAAGATGTACTGGGCCTTCGGGGACAATTTCGACATGCACCTCTACCTGGTCAACCAGCTCTTCGACTGTATCATCGTCGGTGCGCCTTGCTTGACCGGCGCTCGTCTCCCCGTCCCGCCCGCCGGTGGCGCCATTGCCGCGGGCGACAGCGCGATTCCCTCCTGGGGTACCCGCTTCGGCTACAACTGGGGCGAAGAGGGCAAAAAGAGCACCTTGGGCCTGAGCTACGCTGGCGGTCCGGAGCAAGCCGGCAACAACGCGCACTTGACCCACATCATCGACCTCGATTTCGCGATCAAGTTCACCGAGCAGCTCCTGTTCGCGGGTGAGTTCACCTACGCCCAGCAGAATAACCTCCCGACGGTCCTCGGCCCCAACGCCAAGTCCATCGCCGGCTACTTCGTGCTGGACTACGGTCTGAGCGACATCTGGGACATCTTCTTCAGCTACGGCTACTTTCACGACTTCCAAGGCGAGTTCAGCGGAGCCGACCAGCAGATCCACAACTTCATCCTCGGCGCGGGCTATCAGATCACCGACGGCGCGAAGATGAAGCTGGAATACCGGATGGACCTCCACCACTACGCGGCAGTCCAGCCCGGTCTGCAGCCTCGCAACGTGCTGATCAACCCGGCCAGCGGCGACCGCACCTCGCTGTCGCACGCCTTGGCGGCGGAGTTCGCTTACAACTTCTAGAATCGCGTTCTTGAAATTGGAAACCCCGGTTCCGCTCCGCGGAGCCGGGGTTTTTTTATGCTTAACCGCTGGCGACGCCTTGCACGGATCGACGGCAAATGCCGCGAAGTTAAGCATCCCCGCCTGGGATCCGAAATCCAGCCCCCGGTCTAAACAGACGAAATCCCACGTTTTTTTCCGAAGATGGTCCTGGCACCTCCGTTGCAATTTCTCCGGCCGGGGGAATTGCGTGGAGTGCGTGCCTGAGCCGTTTGACGTCGTGTCGAAAACCCACAGGGCGCCGCATTGCAAAGCCCTCTAGGAGTTCACGACATGACACCACCGGTTTCGACAACGACTCATCCCGCATCGGCGCCCGCATCGGCGCCGGCGGCAACGACGGGGAATTCCGTGCCTCCCTATCGCCTGCAATTGAGCGGCGGCTACACCTCGATCGCCTTGGGCGGCGGGGCGCCGACCTACTCCGGCGGCCTCTTTCAGACCCAGGTCGGGCAGGCCTTCCACGTGGATCCGCGCAACGCCTTCTTCCTCAACGGCGTCTTTCGCCTGGGCACGCTCAGCGACAGCTCGGGCCACGACGTCTCCCTCGTGCACTTCGGCCTGGAGGGCGGCTACGAGGGATGGATCGCGCCGGAAATTCTCTCGGCCTTCGTCTACGGCGGCATCGGCACCAACGTCCTCTACTCCCAGCAATTCGGCGTCGCCCCCTCGGTGACGCGGGCCCTCGACAACCAATCGATGCTGGCGCTCACGCTCGGCGGCGGTTTCTCCCTGGGCCGCGGCATCTTCGTGCTTTCCGGCGGATTTCAGCCCAACTTCGGCCTCAGCGTTCCGGAGACGCCGGACTCCTTCGGCGGCCGCGGCTACAACCCCATAGGCTGGTTCGTGATGGGCGGGCTCGATCTCGCTCGGTTCGCGGATTGGGCCGGGGCCCGCTTTCCGCAGGGGACCTCGATCGGCCAGTTCGTCCGCGGCATCACGCCCGGCGTCCTCCTCGACACCGCCTACACCCTGAACCTCGGGGCGCCGCGCAGCGGCGAGAACGCCCTTCGGATTTTCGACACGCGGGCCGACCGGCCGATGTTCAACTACCTCGAATTTTCCCTCGACCGGCCCGTCGACGCGGAAAACCCCTTCGGCTTCCGCTTCGATTTCGGCGTGGGCGAGAATTCCCGCATCGCGCGCTCGCGCTCCTCGTTCAGCGGCGACTGGTACGACCTGCAGCAGGTCTACGCGCGGCTGCGCCTGCCGATCGGCAACGGGCTCACCCTGCGCGGCGGAAAGTTCGCGACGCTGATCGGCACCGAGGTCATCGAGAGCCTGGGCAACAACCACATCAGTCACTCCTGGCAGTTCGGCTTGGGCGAGCCCTTCACGCACCTGGGTGTCTTGGCCGAATACCCGATCATCCAGGACCGCCTGACCGCGACGACCGGAATCATCAACGGCTGGGACAACGTCCTGGACCGTTCGGCGGGAATCGGCTGGTTGGGCGCCCTGTCCGGCAATCCGACGCCTTGGCTGACGCTCTCCGGTTCCGGGACCGTCGGTTCGGAAAGCGGCCGGCTGCGCAGTATCCTCGACTTCATCGCCGCGGTGAAAGTCAACGACTCGGCGGCGACGCAAGGAGGCTTCGACCGCTTCACGGCATCCGCAACCTACGATTGGGGTCACGAGGGCGAGGGCGCGGGGCAAGCCGAGACGAATTGGCACTCCTTCGCCTTGACTGGCAGGGTCAATTTCCTCTCCCAGGTCGGATTCGCCCAGGGCTTCGAGGTCTTTGTCGATCCCGACGGCGCCCGCACCGGCGCCCCGCAGACCATGTGGTCGACGCGCTCGACCCTGCACGTCTCGCCCTTGACCGGGGTGGATATCCCGGCCCTACGCGGCCTGCGCTTGCGCGCGGAATACCGCCACGACAGCTCGTCGGCGCCCAGCTTCTTCCGAGGCGCCTTGCCGGCCGCCTCGCAAGACACCTTCGGCTTCGGCGTCGGCTACGTCTACTGACCCGAGAAGGAATTCCTCTCCAAAAGAGGGATGCACAACAAGCACGGAAGGCCCTCCTGGGAAACCAGGGGGGCCTTTTTTCGATAATGGCGAGCATCCCCACACCTCCCTTGAGCCCCCCTTCCCTTTCTGAGACAATTACTCTTACTGCGACGGTTTTGGCGAAGGAGGTCTCATGCGGCGGCGTTTTCCCCTCATCCCGTTTTTTATCCTATTCCTCCACGCGCTTCCGCTCCATGCCTTGGACCCGTCGCAACCCGGATTTCACGCGGCTTTGCTGAAGATTTGCACGAGCGGCCTGGGGCAGCAGGGGGTCAAAATTTGTGACACGGCGCTGCAATTCTGCATGAACAAGACCTATGAGTGTTACAAGAAAGCCAACTGCTCGCTCACCAACACGAACCCGCCTCGCCTCGATTGCGAAGGCGGAGTCGGCGGCTGCACCGACGTCACGCCCTACGTTCTGGAATTTCGAGGCAAAGGCCATCCTTGCGAGGACTTGGAAATCAACGTCGCGGAAGCGGGATGCGGAAACGCCGTCACCGAACTCTTGGAAACCTGCGACATCGCCAACCTCGCCGACAAAGTTGGTTGCCCCGCCGATTGCGGCGTGCCGCTCGGAACCAAATGTTGGAATGGGGAGCTGGATGCCGGCGAAGAATGCGACGCGGGCCCGGAAAACGGCAAGCTCAGCGCCGGCTGCGACCTCGAGTGCAAGATCATCGTGGCGCCTTCGGCCGGCGCCGCCGGCGGAGTTTCGGACAGCAAAATCGTCGGCGGCAATTCTCCGAACGGATCCGTCCCCTCCGAAGTCATCCATCCCGTCGTCGATGAGGACCTGCCGCGCGAGGCAGCGAACTCGGCTCAAGGGCCAGGCCGGCCCGCCGCTTCTTGCTCGCTGAAGGCCGAAAATTAAGATAAGCGGTTTTGCCCCGATATTTTCCCTTGCATTCGTCAATTTTAAGCCCCTAGATTTTTCCGATGCCCCTATTCCTCACATTCGAAGGCGGCGAAGGCAGCGGCAAGACCACGCAGATTCAGCGCCTGGCCGAGGCCCTGCAAAAACGCGGGTTGCCCTGCGTCCTGACCCGAGAGCCGGGGGGCACCGAGATCGGCGCCGAGATCCGCAAGATCCTGCTCGACAGCAAAAATAGCCGGCTCGGCCCCCTGGCCGAGCTGATGCTCTACGCCGCCGACCGCGCCCAGCACCTCGGCGAGACGATTCGCCCCGCCCTGCGCGCGGGCAAAACGGTGCTCTGCGACCGCTTCGCCGACGCGACCGTCGCCTACCAGGGCTTCGGGCGCGGCCTCGATCTGCAACTGATCTCCGATCTCAACGAGCTCGCCACCGGCGGACTGAAACCCGACCGCACCTTCCTGCTCGACCTCCCCGTCGAAATCGGCTTGGCCCGAGCCAAGGCGCGGTTGGCAAGGCAAAAGAGCTCGGAGGGGCGCTTCGAGGCCGAGGCCCACGCCTTCCACGAGAAGGTCCGCCAAGGCTACCTGCGCCTCAGCCAAGAAGAGCCCGGGCGCTTCCGCGTCGTCGACGCCACCCTCGACGTCGAGGCGATCCACCGCAGGATCCTGCAGGAAGTCGAGCCGCTTTTGGAGGCCAAGCCATGAGCGACCTGCCCTTCCTCGCGCACCGCGAGACCTATCGGCGGCTCGACCAGATGCGCCTCGCGGGTCGCCTGCCTCACGGCTTGATCTTTCTCGGACCGGAGGGCGTCGGCAAGCGGCTCGTCGCGCGCCATCTCGCGAAAGCCTTGCTCTGCGAAAAGGAATCCGAGGCCCCCTGCGGCGCCTGCCGCTCCTGCCAGCAGGCGGCGACGGACCAGCACCCCGACCTGTGGAGCCTCGAGCCCGAGGGCGGTCGCATCAAGATCGACGCGATCCGCGAGCTGAAGAAAAGCCTGAATCTCCCTCCGCTGGTGTCGAAGCTCCGCGTCGTCCTGATCGCCGAGGCCCACGCCCTCAACGCGGCCGCGGCGAACGCCCTGCTGAAGACCCTCGAGGAGCCGCCGCCCGCCACCTACTTCCTGCTCGCCAGCCACGCGGCGGGCTGGGTGCCGCGCACCATCCTCTCGCGCTGCCAGAAGGTCCGCTTCTCCCCGCTTCCGGACTCGGCCTTGGCCGAAATCCTCCGCGCCCAAGGCAAGGCCCTCGACCCGAGCCGCCTGCGCCTGGCCCACGGCTCCGCGCGCCTCGCCCTGCTCTTGAGCGAGGCGCCCGAAGAATGGCCGGATTTGGAAAGGCTGTGGGGCGAGGCCGAGCCCCTGGGCCTCGACGAGGCCTACGCCTTGGGCCAAAGCCTGAACGAGGCGGAGCGCCTGACGCCCTACCTCGAGAGCCTGCTGCTCGAATCCCACCGCCGCCTCTGCGCCGAGGCCTCCCCCGAGCGCCGCTTCGCGCTGCTGACCTTCGCGGAGAGAATCCTAGAGTTCCGCCGCGAAATGCGGCAGAATGCCAATCCCAAGCTGCATCTGCCGCGCCTGCTGATGTTTTTCAAAGAGCCG
>JADYZQ010000143.1 GCA_020853015.1 Deltaproteobacteria bacterium | reverse complement strand
TCGTTGAGCCGCGCGAGCAGGTCTTGGAGGCGCTTCGCGGCCTTGCCCAGCACCGTGTCGCGGGTCTCGGCGCGCGCGGTGTATTCCGTCAAATTCTGTTGCAAGAGCTCGAGGACGACCTCGCGGCGCGTGGGCGACGCTTCCGGTTTGCCGCCGCGCCCGCCGTTTTCGCCATCCATGCTCATCAAGGCCACATGTTCGAGTCTCGGATCGCGGGCCCGAGGACGGATGCCGGCGACGGCGAAGGCGGGTGCGGGAAGCAAGCCCAGACCCCAATCCGGTCCGGAGGATTCCGCGCTTGCGGAGGGGCGGAACCAGCGCGCGGACTGAGTGAGTCCGCGGCGCCCCATGGCAGTAGCGATCTCGGCCTCGCGGCCGAGGCCTTGCCAGGCGATCCAACGTTCCAGGGTCAAGGGCCCCAGGCGCCCGTCGGCCAGGGCGCCTTCGAGCTCGCGGCTTACGCGGGCGTGGAGCGGATGCTCGGGACGAAGTTGGGAGTCGCCGAGTAACTCTTGCAATCGGCCCGACGCTAGATGCCGCCGCTGCGCCTCGGCCACGCCGTGCAGCGGTTGGAAGCCCAGGCGATCCAGCAAGCGCCCGGCGAGGCGCATGTGCCCCAAGGTCAGCAGGCTTTGCAGCCAGGGTTGGGCGCCGAGGGCGGGCTGAGGCTCGAGGCCGAGCGCGACGTTCAGCGAGTGGCCGGCGCTCAGGGCGCCGAACTCGACGCCGAATCGAAGCGTCTCGAAGAGGGCGCGGCCGGAGGGCGTGAAGGCGCCGGAGGCCTGGTTCAGGCCGGCGGCGCGGCGCAGGCCGGGCGCGGCGAGCTGCAGGCCGTTCCCCGCCGCGCGCAGCAGGCCGAAGCTCGTGTAGCCAGCGAGCAATTCCTGTCTTAGCCCCCCGCCCGCGAAGACCCCTTCGCCGCCGACGAACATCTGGTGGCCGAGGCGCCGGGTGAAGGTGAGCGTCGGGACCTCGACCGCGAGGGCCGCCCCTTCGGAGGCGAGGAGCGTGCCCCAGCCGAAGCGGCTGGCGCGGGCCAGCACCGCCACGGAGGCGGCGCGCGCGACGTAGATCGCGGTGCCGAAGGAGACAAGGCTGACCGGGGAACAAAGCTCGCGCAGCAGATGCGGCGCCTGGTGCTCGACTTGGGCGAGCACCCCGCCGCCGCCGCCCAGCAGGCTCAACTCGCGCTCGGCGCGGCCGCGGGTCGCGGGATGCGTCTGTGCGAGGCGCAGCAATTCCCGGGAAAAGCTTAGGTCCCGCCCGCGGCGCAGGTTGCGCTGGGCGAGGGCGAGCAGGGATTGCGAGAATAGTCCGGGATCGTCCTCGCCGAGCAGGGCGCGAAACTCGTCGAAGCCCTCGTCGCCGGCACCCGGGCGTTCCGCCGCGAGGTAGCGAACGGTCTCGAGGTCGAGCTCTTCGGAGGCGAGGACCCGCTCGAGGCGCCGCAGATAGGCGCCCCAAGGTTCCGCCGCTGCGGCGCGGGCGGAGAAGAGGCCTGCGCTCCAGGCACCCGCCGCGTGGCGCTGCCGCGCCTCGACCTCGGCGGCGGCCAAGACCAGGAGGCCCAAGGCGGCGCGGGCGGAGATCGGCCCTTCCGCAGCGGTCTCGCCTCCCGCACGGAGGGCGGAAAAATTTTGAAGCGCGGCGCTGAAGACAGGGCCGGGCCGGGTGGGGGTCATAGAAAAAACCCTGAGATTACGGAATTTTACTTATAATATCGGGACTTATCGCGGTCGGGGGGATTTTGTTGCGAAAAACGGACAGGGGGATCGGACCCAACGACCGTCTCATTTTCGGAGGCTTTTCCGCCCGAGGAAACGATTTTCGTCCCATCTTACCCGCCCTGAAGCGGCCACGCTGCGACCTGGGCCGCGGAATGTCAACGAATTCCGGATTTATCTCGGATGGCATCCGCTTTGCTTTGCTCCTTTCCCGAACAACAACCTCTTCTCCACGAAAGGAGCTTCCCCATGTCTTTCAAGAAAATCCTCGCCGCCCTCGCCTTGCCGGCGCTGGCGCTCTTCCTCGGCACCCTCACGCCGGCCTCCGTCGAGGCCAAGGCGGTCGAGGGGGTGGTCAACATCAACACCGCGACACCGCAAGAGCTGACCATGCTGCCCGGCATCGGCAAGGCGAAGGCCGAGCAGATCGTGCAGCTGCGCCAGAGCAAGCCCTTCGCCTCGGTGGACGAGTTGAAGAACGTCCCCGGCCTGGGCGCCAAGCGCATCGAGGCGATGCGGCCCCACGTTGTGACCGAGGGCGCCACCACCGCGAAGCGCGTCTCGGCGAAGAAGGACGCGGCCGCCCCCGCGGCCCCGGCGACCGCCCCGGCAAACCCGCAGAGCTGATTCTCCCTCCCCACACCCCCGGCGCGACGAGGAGCCCGCCTCGTCGCGCCTTCTTCTTGCCCTTGACACCTCGGGCCGAGCGGATTATCGCCCACTCATAAATTGCATGGGTCCATTCAGGACCCGCTTGAGCCAAGGGAAGCCCTGTGCGGCCGCAAAGCTTGCGGCCAATTCAGGCACGGTCCCGCCACTGTGACGGAGTCACGGGCTCGCCGCTAGTCACTGACCCTCCTCCCCGGAGGGTCGGGAAGGCAAGGCGAAACCCGCCCCTCCCAAGTCAGGAGACCTGAACTCAAGCCGACAGACACCTAAGGCCCGACAGGGCGCATCTCTTCGCGGAAAGAGAGAGGGATTTCTTGAGACACGGTTTTTTCATCGGCCTCGCGCTGGGGCTCTCCCTTGGTTTCTCTCCCGCGGCCACGCGCGCGCAGCCGGCGCTCCTCGCCGGCGGCGCCGAGATCGGCGAGGTGCTGGTGCGCGGCGAGGGCGAGTTCGAGAGCCCCGAGAAACCCTCCGCCTTCGCTTCGGTGATCCGGCCCGACGACTACAGCGACGAGATGACCACCCTCCCCGAGCTGCTCTCCGAGCAGGTCGGCGTCTTCGTGCAGAGCTTCGGGGGACTGGGCCAGCTCTCCACCGTCAGCATCCGCGGCTCTACCGCCGAGCAGGTCTCGGTCTACGTCGATGGCATCAAGATCAACACCGCCCAGGGCGGCGCCGTCGACTTCTCGACGCTGCCGCTGGGCGCGGTCGACCGCGTGGAGGTGCTGCGCGGCGGCGCCAGCAGCCAGTTCGGCAGCGACGCGATCGGCGGCGTCATCAACATCGTCACCAAGAAGGCGCAGAAGAAATATTCCCTCGAGCTCAAATTCACCGAGGGCAGCTTCTTCACCATCCAGACCCATGAGGGCTTCTCCAAGCGCTTCGGCAAGGTGGGCCTGGTGCTGGACCACACCCACTTCAGCAGCGACGGCGACTTCACCTTCCTTTCCAGCGGCGTGCAGTTCGCGGGCGGCGGGGCGATCGGGGGCGGAAAAGAGTTCACCCGCCTGCACAACGGATTCTTCAGCGAGGGCTTTCTGTCGCGCGTCGACGTCGACCTAAGCGACAAGTGGCGGCTGAATTTCTTGAACGACTTCTTCGTCACCTCGCGCGACCAGCCGGGCACCGAGATCGAGACCACCCAGCTCTTCCCCGCCAACCCGCTGGACGCCCACGAGCTTCTGTTCCGCGACGCGGCGGGCCTGCGTCTCACCGGCGAAGACCTCTGGGTCGAGGGCCTGGACTTCAGCGTCGCCCCCAACTACCGGATGGAGCGCAGCCACTTCACCGATGCGACCCCGGCCTTCGGCGGGCCCATCGACGTGACCTATTTCAATCAATCGGTCGGCTTCAAACCGAAGTGGGACTACCACCGCGACTTCGGGGCCCACGTCCACGACTTCACCCTGCTCTACGACTTCCGATACGACCGCTTCAACGACGGCTCGCCGCTGCCGGGGGCGAAGCTCTCGGGCCTGCACACGCGGCGCACCCACGCGGTCTTCTTCCAAGACGAGATCCGCCTGCTGGACGACCGGCTCTTCTTCAACCCCTCGGTCCGCTACGAGCACGCCAACGACTTCGGCGGCGACGTCGCGATGCACTTCGGCGTAGTCGGCCGGCCCGCCTCTTGGGTGGCGTTGAAGAGCAACGTGGAAAATTCCTTCCGCTACCCCAGCTTCAACGAGCTCTACTTCCCCGACCAGGGCTTCATCCGAGGCAATCCTAACTTATCGAAGGAAGAGGCGATCAACTTCGACGTCGGCGCGGTCTTCGAATACGCCTGGGCGCGGGGCGAGCTGAGCTACTTCCGCAACCAGATCGACAACTCGATCGTCTTCGTCCCGGTCAGCGCCTTCACCATCGCCCCGCTCAACACCGGCCCCGCTACCGCCCAGGGCCTGGAGGCCTCGGTCAAGCTGACGCCGCTCCAATTTTTGGAGTTCACCGGCAACTACACCTTCCTGCACGCCCAGCTGGACGGCTCGGGGAACCAGCTGCCGGGCAGGCCGCGGCACCTGGCCAACGGGAGACTCGAGCTGACCTGGAAGTACGGGTCGATTTTCGGCTCGGTGCAATACATCGACAAGCTGCCCATCGATTTCGCCAACACCAAGTTTTTGAGCCGACGCGCCCTGGTGGACGTGGGGGGGACCTTCAAGTGGAAGGACCGCTACTTCCTCACGGTCCAGGGCAAGAACGTCGGCAACGTCCAGACCTTCGACTCGGTCGGCTTCCCGCTGCCCCGGGCCAGCGTCTGGCTGTCGTTCGGATATAAAACTTAAGAAGGAGATGCCCATGAAACGCCTCGTCACCCAAACCCTGATGCTCCTCGCCCTCGCCGGCCTCGCGGCCTGCGGCTCGGGCAATGTCCAGACCGGCCCCGGCAACCCCAATCCCGGCGGCTCGGACGGAGACCTGACGACCGCCGAGTCCTTCGCCGCCGCGACGGCGGTGCTCAACGCCTTCAGCATCGGCGCGGACTTCCCGCCCGACTTCGTCATCCCCGACGTCGCCGGCATGGAAGCCACCGGCTTCCTGGTCAGCTTCAGCCCGGCGGGCGTGGTGCCCATCGACCTGAACGCCAACCCGCTGAAGGTCTCGACGCAGTTCGCCACCCTGGACGCCAGCGCCATCCCCGAGGCGGCCTTCCCCAACCACGTCGAGATCTTGAGCCCGACGCAGGCCTTCCTGCTGGCGGGGAGCGGCGTGGTCTACTTCAATCCCACGACGGGCGTCGTCTTCCAGAGCCTCGACCTCACCGCTCCGGTCAACCTGACCGAGGCCTTGGATTACTCGCGGCCGGGCGATTGCGACTTTATCGGAGGTGATGAAAACTCCGTCGGCCCCGGCCCCTTCTCGCCCGGCTTCGCCGCGGACTTGGCCGTGCTCGGCGGCCGCCTTTTCGTCTCGATGAGCAATGCCTGCTTCGACATAAGCTTCTCCTCTTTCTACGTCCAGGGGCTGGTACTCGTCTTCGACATCAACGACGGCGCGCCCTTCCTGACGCCGGCCGCGACGCCTTACATCGCGCTGAGCGGCTTCAACGCCACCGGCCTCACCGTCGCCAACGGCAAGCTGATCGCCACCAGCACCGGCGACACCGAGCTGGCCGGGAGCGCCACGACGCCGGAGACGCCCTCGATCTTAGACGAGATCGACCCCGTCACGCTCGCCATCACGCGCAGCCTGAATTTGGGCCTCGTGGCCGCGAACTTCCAGCCCCTGGCCGTCACCGAGGACGGAAGCTCCGGCTTCATCGGCTCTTCGGCTTTCAGCGAGGTCTACGAGATCGACCTGCAGAATTTCACCGCCAAGCGCGGCACCGCGAATCCGATCGCGATCACCTCGAACGACGACGACTTCATCACCGACCAAGAGATCGCCTTCGGCGGCGAGATTCTCTTCGTCTCCAGCTTCAACCGCTCCGCGGTGAGCGCGCTGGACCTGACGACGGCCGGGCGCGAGGTGGTCGGACACGCCTTGGACTTCGAATTCCCCGAGCCCGGTGTGACCGGCGCGGGGCCGATGGCGGTCCGTCCCGGCGAGCCGGGTGCGGACTTCACCGGGCCGGATCTCTTCGTGCTGACGAGCTCGCCGGGGACGATCTCGACGGCGACGACGTATTGACTTGTAGGGATATGGCAAAACACCTTCGCTACCCAATGATACTGATTGCCGCGGGCCTGTTTGCCGCCTGCGGAAACGGCCTCGTCCCCGCGACACCCGGCGCCTCGGAGGCCGGCGCCGAACCCCTGCGCCTCTACCGACGCAACGCCGCCGCGCCCCTCGAGCGCGTCCGAGAGGTCTACGTCGGCGAGACCGTTCCGTTGGAAGTCGGTGGCGTAGCCGAAGGCGAAACCGCCCTTTGGTTCTCCCTCGACACCACGCATGGGGTCTTTCGCAGGCCCGGCGAGCTGCACCTGCTGCGTGCGGGGAGCTTTCAGATCCAGGCGCGGGCCGGAGACCGCAGCGTCACCCTGCAAGTCGAGGTCGGCGCCACGCGTCCGCCTCCGCCCGAGGACCCGCCCCTAACGCCGCCCGAAGGAGAGGGCCCGGCACCGCAGGCGACGCCGACCCCCGATCCCGTGCCGGAGACGCCCAGCCCGTCTCCGCTGCCGACGCCCCTCGCGTCGCCTAGCCCGACACCCAGCGCCGGCCCTGTCGCCACGCCGAGTCCCTCGCCTTTACCCAGCGCGACTCCAAGCCCCGGCCCCGCGGCGACCGCAACGCCGCTCCCCACGCCCGTCGCCTCCGACCCCTTCGCCGATGCAGTGATCTCCTTTCAGCCTGGCCCCGGCGCCGGCTTCGGCATGGACCGCTTTCCCGACATCGTCCTCGGAGCTCCCAAAGGCGGGGGCCTGCAGCAGGGCGGCATCGACGTCCTTTCCCTGGGAGCCGGAGGCAGCATCGTCTTGAAATCCGACGCCGCCATCCTCGACGGCCCCGGGCCGGACTTTATTGTCTTCGAGAACGCCTTCTACGCGGGCGGAAACCCCGCCGCGCCCTTCGCCGAGCCGGGCGAGGTGGCCGTCAGCCAGGACGGCATCCAATTCTTCGTCTTCCCCTGCGCCAGCGGCAACCGCGAGGAGCTCTACCCCGGCTGCGCGGGAGTTCGCCCGGTCCTAGCCAACGCCGAGCTCAACGCCGTCGACCCCACCGATCCGGCGACGGCCGGCGGCGACGCCTTCGACTTGGGCGAGCTCGGCCTGCCCTGGGCGCGCTTCATCCGCATCCAGGACTTGAGCTCGGAGGGAAGCGGGACTTCCGCGGGATTCGACCTCGACGCGCTGAGCGTCGTTCATCAATAATTTTTTAAGGAGAAAACCATGAGCCAAGAAATCTGCATCGACCCCCGAAGCTATTACCCGGAAAGGCCTCAGGTCTGCGAAGCGCCTATCGATACCGAAACCTCGCCCTCGATCCCCGCAACCACGGCGTCTCTTTCAAGTTCCTCAGCCGAGGACGCCTTCGTCGCGACGCCACAGCCCCCTCCGCCCGCCTCGCGCCCCGTCGTGCGCGACTCCGCAGCCTTCCGCGCCGCCCTGCTCCGCGACGCCTTCGGCGCCAGCCCGCGACGCGAGGCCCCCCGCTGGGACAGCCCCGCCGCCTACAGCCTCTGGGCCCTCTTCCCCGCCGCCTGCGACAGCCACCCGCCGCTCCATGACGACGCGGGCGGCGACTCCTCCGAGGGGGGTTCCGACGGCGG
>JADYZQ010000142.1 GCA_020853015.1 Deltaproteobacteria bacterium | reverse complement strand
TGGTATTGGATTTTGACTTGGAAAGGAACCGGGGCCTCGTCGGCCGCCGCTTCCGCTTCGGGAGTAAACGGGACCGTGACGAAGTAATCCTGCTCGGCCCAAGGGGAAAATCCCTTTTCGCCCGCCTGAATGGTGTTGTTGCCACCCAGCTCGGCCTGAACGGAAACGCCGCTGTGGGCGAGGCGCATCTGATACGGAAAAAACGGATACCTGGGGATCAGGAGTTTCACCCCTTCGGCCTGGGTTAAAGCCATCGGCTGAAATCCCTCATCCTCTGAGATCCTGACGGAGACGGCGAGGTTTTTCCCCTTCAGGTAAATCGGAGAGGCGCTGTCGATGCGTTCGGCGCCCGCCGTGAACCCCACTCCTTTGAGCGTCCCATCCTTGCCCTTGAATAGTGAATAGAAGGGCAACACATGCAAACGGATCGTATCCGCGTCTTCCCGATAGAAGCCGAGGAAAACATGGTCCCCAAACTCGCTCGAGGTCACATTGCTATGGACCACCAAAAAATCGTCCTTGCCCAATTTATGCTGCCTCCGCGGCGGAATCCAAAATTGGTTCTTCTCCTGCTGGAAAATTTCGAGATTGGAGTAGGCAAAATCCACCTCCACCTCGCTGCCTTGGGACGCGACGTGAATCTCGGCCCCTGGGCCCAAAAATAGGACCTTCTCGGCCCGGGCCTCCGGAAGCCCCAGCCATCCCAGAAGGCAGCCCAGCGTACCCACCAGCAAGCGTTTCCATTTCTTTTCCATACGATTCTCTCCTTACACCGAAAGTTGAAGACCTAGGCTTATCCGCCAAAGGGATTCGGACCTACTGTTGCTATAAAGAGCAATCCTCATACCATCGAATGACTGAATTAATTTTACATGTAATTCTAATGAGATACGCTTTTTCGGCAGGGGAATTTGAGAAATAAAACGTGAAATCCCCTCGAATCGAAATTTCATTTTCGCCAATATATTGGCGGATACCGAGCTCCAGCGCACCCGTTTCAAGGCAAAAAGAAAGGCGGCACCATTGCCGCCTTCCTTTACTGTGTATCGGTGGAACAACGCAGATTTAGCGCAAGCGAATCCATCTCCGCAGGCCGAAAGCGATGCCAAGGAGAATCCCCGGGCCCCAGGACAGGCCGGCCTTTGCGGCCTCCAGGGGCGCCGGCGACAAGGCGCAGCCGCCGCCGTTGACCGCGGTGACGACCACGGGCGAAAGGTCGCAGGCGTCGCCGTCGCCGTCGAGGTCCTCGTCGTTTTGATCGGCATTCGCCACGCCGGGGCAATTATCGATCCCGTCGGCGACGCCGTCCTCGTCGGAATCCAGGGCTTCGCAAAGATCGCCGACGCCGTCGAGGTCGCCGTCGGCCTGGTCGGTATTGGCGACGCTCGGGCAATTGTCCTCGCCGTCCGCGACGCCGTCGCCGTCGGCATCCAAGCCCTCGCAGACGTCGCCGACACCGTCGAGATCCGCGTCCGCCTGATCCAGGTTGCTCACCGTCGGGCAATTGTCATCCGCATCGCCGATCGAATCGCCGTCGGTGTCCGGCTGCACTTGGAAATCCACGGACAGGACGTTATCGGCAGGATTCAATTCGATTTGCTGGCTATCCACGGTGACCGTCACCGAGGCGGCCCCCTCCGACTTGGCGAGCAAAACCAGGCTTAGGGTTTCGGTGCCGTTGAAATCGCCCGTGCACGTGACCGTCGTGAGATCCGGCAGGGCCGTTAGCTGGCAGGGGCTGATATTGACCGTCGAGGTGTGACTTACCAACTCCAGGTTCCCGGGAATCTGGGCGACGATCGTCACGCCGGTGGCGATCCAAGGATAGGGATTGCCGACCTGAATATCCAAGGTCAGCTCCTCGCCGACGACCGGAGTCAACGTGCTGGCCGCGGCCGTCATGACGAGATCCACGTTTTTCAAGGCCAGCGCCAGCGCCAGCTGCCAACCGCCGTCTTGGCCGTTGGGCCAGGGGGGATTGGAATTATTCCAATCCCAACCCATGGAGATGACCTCGCCCTCCCCGAAAGGAAACAGGACGATCGAGGCGTCGTTGCCGCTCGCATAGACGGGAACGGCGTCCGGCGGCAAGGAATCCACCGCCAGGCAGCTGACGAGATTATTGTTGGGCAAATTGGCCGGTCCGGTCTGGAACAAGGTGTCGTTGAGCATCGCGCCGGCGGTCGTGGGGATATCGAAAGTCCCCGCCGCGACGCCGAACTGGAAGACGTCGTTCAGGACGCTCAGGTCGTTGTCGTTGTTGACCTCGCGTTGGACGATCAGGCGCCCTCCGTTAAGGACGAAATTCCTTAAATTACTCTCCAAGGGAATTTGATTCAGGTCGAAGGCCGCGTTTTCCAGCTCGGGGATGACGATCGCGTGGTAGCCCGAGAGGTCTTCGGTAGCCAAGTCGGCCGCCGAATTCAGCAGGGTGACGTTATGCGCCAGGGCATCGACCGCCGCGGCGATGTTGTCGGCCTCGGCTCCGGTGTTTCCGTTGGAGTCGACGTAGGTTGGGTCGTCCAGCACCAGCACATTGGCGGCCTGGACGTTAGGCGTCAGCCAAAGGGAGAATATCGCGGCCCATAAAGAAGTCCGCACAAGCGATCGTAGGCTTTTCATTCCTTACTCCTGATTAATAATGGGATGATTTTCGATTCGGTTCTTCGCCGGAAAAAAATGGCCCTGGGGGATCGCCCCAGGGCCGATTGTCTAGGAACAACGCTCGTCGGTCTTGCCGCGCAAGCGCCGAAGCAGGGCCGCCGCGGTCAGCAGTCCCAAGATGGCCGCCAAACCGCTTTGCGGCGCGGCGGATCCGGAAAGGCCGCAACCGCCTCCGGTCAAGGGCGGAGCGACGGCGGCGCCCGCATCGCAGACGTCGCCGACGCCGTCTTCGTCCGAGTCCGCTTGGTCGGCGTTCGACACCGCGGGGCAATTGTCTACGGCGTCTTCCACGCCGTCGCCGTCGGCGTCGAGTCCCTCACAGGCGTCGCCCACGCCGTCCTGATCGGTATCGGCTTGATCGGCGTTGGCGACGTTAGGGCAGTTGTCCGCCGTGTCGGCGAAACCGTCGGCATCGGTGTCCAGGGAGGCGGTGAAGGCCGCCGAGGCGGTGTTATTGCTTTCGTCGACCTCGATTTGCTGGCTTTCGACCGAAGAAGTCACTTCCACGCTTCCTTCGCTCGGACTCTCCACCAAGGCCTCGATTTGGATTTGTGCGGCGGGGTCCAAGGTTCCCAACAGGCAAAGCAGAGTTGTACCTTCGGGTTGGACATCGACGTAGCAAGCGCCCTGAGAGACCGTGCCACCCGTCGCGCTCAAATTAGGAGGCAGGACTATCGTCACCTCCACGCCGGTCGCCACCCAGGCATCATAAGAGTTGAACACTGCGACATCGATCATCACCGTCTGCCCGACGATGAAATCGTCGCCACTGACGGAAAGGCTAAGCTGCAGGTCGACGGGCTTCAGGGCGAGGGCGAGGACCGTGTGCCAGCCGCCGTCTTGGCCGTTAAGATTGGGGGGATCGGAATCATACCAATCCCAGCCCAAAAAGACGACCTCTCCATTCCCGTATGGGAACAAGACGACCGAGGCGTCGTTGCCATTCGCATAAACGGGAATCGCTTCTCCGGGAAGCGAGTCGATTGCGAGCGTGTCGATTGCGTCGTTATCGAGTAAATCGGCCGGACCGGTCTGAAATAAGGTATCGTTAAGCGACGGACCCGCGGTAGTCGCAACGCCATCATTCCCACCGGAAACGGTGAACTGAAAAATTTCGTTCAAGACAGTCAGCGCGCCGGTGCAACCATCACAACCATTGACGATCACCCGACCTCCGTTGTTGACGAAGTTTCTTAAATTTCCCTCCACCGGGGTCTGGGCCAGGTCGAGATCGGAAATTTCCAACTCGGGAATCACCACGACTTCAAACGAGCTAAGGTCTTGAGTGGCCAGATCATTTGCCGAAGGCTGCAAAGTGACCGTATGCCCCAAGGCCTCGATCGCCGCGGCGATGTTATCGGCCTCGGCATCGGGAGCGGCACTTTCCGTATCGACGTATGCCGGGTCGTCGAAGACCAAGACCTGAACCGCGGCAACTTCCTTCGGAGCCGTCATGGAAAACACGAACGCCAAGCATGCGGCCCCCATCCAGGGATGCAAGAATTTCAGCACAGAATTCTCCTTACTGAGTTTCAGTGAAACACGAAAATGGAGTGCCTTTTACGATGGAGGGATGCGAAAGCAATTCCCGTGCTAGCAGGAGGGTAGATTAAGAAAAATTATTTTCCCGCAATTTCAATTCATTCCGCGCGCGGTGATTTTCACGAATCTAATTTTGAAATGGAAATCGGAAAAAACCTGAAATCTCCCGGGACAAAATTTCATAAGCATTTCCCGGCGCTCTTCATACTTTCTTGTACAAGTATTAAAGAATATCCGAAACCTTCGCCGCTCGCTCATTTCAAGTGCTGCTGGATCAAGGGAAGCAGTTTCGCCTTGATCTCCTCCTGGCGCGCTTCCCACAAGGCGTGGCCCGCGCCAGGGTAGATCGTAAGGTGGTACCGAAATTCCGCATCGGAGATTCCCTCTCGATTTTGGATTTCCTCGGCCTGCAATTGACGGCGCCCGTCTCCAATGGCGACGGCGCACTCCTCGGGGATATCATCCGAGCCCCCGATCTCGAGGAAGAGATCTTGCGAGGGATAAAAAAGATCTTCCGTATCGCCGTCGACCGAGAAGGGAATCGCGCCGTAAAAGCCGCAACCCGGCGAGATCGCCAGGACGAACTTCGGCTGCGGCCGGTTTACGGGCAAGGTCGCGAAGGCGATGTCCGTCAATTTCTGCAGCTCGTTGTCGGGGTCGTTCGGGTCGAACAGTTGGGCCAAGCTTCGGTCTACAAATCGGTGACTGGGCAAAATCGCGGCCGTGCCTCCCTCCGAGGTGCCGATGCGCATGTACTTCGAACAGTCGAAACGCGTCAGCGAGCAAAGCGCCTGTTCCGCAAAGGCCGCGTCGTACAGCCGGCTCACCACCTGCTGCAGGTTGCTGTCCATGGCGGGCGGGGCGAATTGCTGAAAATCGGGATCGTTGTCCTCGCAAAACCGGGGATCGCGGGAATAGAAACTGTCGATCCAAACGACCGCCACGCCTTGCGCGTTCAGAAACTCGGTCATCTCCCGGTAAGCCGTTTCCAGTTCCTGGGTGCATTCCTGCCCCGCTTGATCCGGCTCCCGATTCAAGCCGCCGGAGCCGTGGTAGCCGAAGGCCAGCGGATACACGGCGCCTTCGTCGAAGAGGCTCGAGCCGTCGGGGAGGAAGACCCGCAACACCAAGCCGACGCCTTGCGGGTGACGGCTCTTGCTTAAGACGTACTCGGTGACGCTGCGTCCCGGCGACAAGATCTCCGCGGGTTTGACGGCGCCGCCGACGGCGCTCGACCCGTTCGAACCCGCGCCGCCTCCCGGGTTGGCCGCACCCTTGCCCCCGCACCCCGACAAGACCCCCACGGCGGCAACCGCCAGGACGGCCATCAAGGCCTGACAAATCCGGACCTTCTTACCCCCTAGAGTTTTTCCATTCCCGACTTCTCTCTTCATAAGCATCCTTTCCGGATTTGCGAGCGCCCCTGACTCCCACCCCACCCAACGATATTATAGATAGGGACCATGAAAAGGGACCGGCAAACATATGGATTCTTCATGATTTCATTAAAGAACCTTGTCTTTAAATAACAGCAAAGTCCATGCTAAGCCATCCAATGCTGTTGAATAAATTTTAATATTTAATTTCATAGAGTTATAAAAATACGCCCGATGGACTATAAATAATTCGCAAAAATATGAAATTTTTATTTCATAAAATTTCTAATTTAGTTCTCGTTTCGCCATTTGAGTATCTAAATAAATTGGCATAATTTTTCCCTAATTTTTTCTTAAATAATCCTAATAAGTTAGAGCTCTGCCCCCCGAACCCTGAGGGTGAATAAATTGGTCCAACTTTTGCTTTATTAAAAAAATAGGGAAAGGAACGACCAAAATGAACATCGCCCAAGCCATCAAGGAAATCCGTAACTCCCGAAACCTAACCCAGGTGCAGCTGAGCTACCGGACTCGGGGGCTGGTCAACATCAGCACCATCAAGCGCATCGAAAGCGGACAAGAGGTCAACCCGACCCTCAATACCCTCGAGGCGCTGCGCAAGGCCCTGGAAGTGGATCCCATCGAGTGGTTTTTCCGCGTCATCTACTCGCAATGCCTGCCCAGCGGGGAAGACGCGCCGCCGGCGCCGGAAGTGATCGAAAAGATGCGCGCTGCCGCGCGCGACTGGAACAAGGCCATCGCTTAATTGGTCAGCAGGGCTGGCGTCGCCGCGCGAGCCACTTCCGCGCTTCTTCCGCCCACAGCACCAGGCTCCCGGCGGCGCCGATCACCAGGGCCTCGGACCAGGGCAAGGCGACGGTGCGGAACAAGACCTGCAAGGGTTCCAAAAAGATCACCGCCATCTGCAGCAAATTCCCCAACCACCAACCGCCCCAAAACCAGACGTTCTGCAGGGTCTTCCAGGAGAAGACCGAACGCCGCTCGGAGAGACAGTTGAGCGCATTGAACCACTGGCAGACCACCAACAAGGTGAAGGTCCCCGTGCGCACCTGATCGAAGGGCATCCCCGACTCCACCCTTAAGAGAAAATAGCCCAGGGTCGACAGCGACATCGCCAGGACCATCACCGACATCCGCCGCAAAATGCTCCCCGACAAGAGCCGCGCTCGGCGCGGGATGGGCGGTGAGGCCATCTCGTCGCCCTCGGGCGGCGTCATCGCGAGGGGAATCGTCATGGTCCCGTCGGTGACCAAATTGACCCAGAGGATCTGCACGGCCGCCAGCGGCAGGGGATAATCGAGGATCAGGGCCGCGAGCAGAAGCACGACCTCGGAGAGGTTGGTGGACAAGAGGTAGAGCAGGGTCTTCACGATGTTGCGAAACACCAGGCGCCCCTCTTCCACCGCCCGGACGATGGTCGCGAAGTTATCGTCGGTCAGGACGATTTTGGCCGCCGACTTCGCCACCTCCGTCCCGGTGAGGCCCATCGCCACGCCGACGTCCGCCTGCGCCAGCGCGGGGGCGTCGTTGACGCCGTCGCCGGTCATCGCCACCACCGCGTCGCGGGCCTGCC